>DATCGK010000268.1:0-7862 GCA_036508975.1 Candidatus Limnocylindrales bacterium | reverse complement strand
TGGTGCCATACGGCCGCGACGCAGGCGTGCGGGTTGGCGGCCAGGTCCGCCCGCAGCCAGGTCACCTGCGCGGACGTCGAGCCACAGCCGACATTGGTGCAGTTGGCATTGAGGTAGTACACGCGCCAGGTGCCGAGGTTCTCGGCGTACCAGCCCTGGCCCTTCACGCCGGCGCGCGCACCGAAGTAGGCGAAGTACGGGGCGGCGCCGGCCGTGACGTAATCGTGGTTGCCGGGTACCGGTGAGGTTCGAAGCCGCCAGCGGCCCCAGGTTGGGCCGTAGCAGTCGCGGAACTGGGTGGCTGTGCCGCTCGGGTACGCGACATCCCCGACCACGAACACGCGCCCGGCGATCCCGTCGAGCAGCGCCGCCGTCTTCGAATCCGCGGTCAGGCCGCACGAGGCGACGTCACCGGCACCGACGAGGACGGGATCCACGGCGGGCGGATCCACGACCACGAAGCCATCCACCACGACCGTCGGGTGCCCGGCTGTCCCCGCCACCTTGACGGTGATCGTGTGCGTGCCGCCCTGGGACCAACGGGTCGCGTACAGGATCCGGCGGTCGGCGGTTACGGTTCGGTAGGTGTCCACCGTCCTGGCGAAGGTGCCGTCCAGGTAGACGTCGGCGCGCCCGTAGCCGGGCCCCACGGTGCCGATCCAGGCCACCTGCGTGCCAGTGAACGTGAACCACACCGTGGCGCCGGTGGTCCTCGAGCGCAGCGCCCGGCCCCCGAGGTACGCGGTCGACGTCGCGACCGTCCAGAGGCCCGCGGCGACAACGCCTGCGCCAGCCTCGGAGGAGCGGGTCACGCGGAACGTGGCGCCGTACGTCCAGGCGCTCCAGTTGCCCGCCCGGTCTACCGCCCGGACACGGAGCCGCGCCTCGTGCGGCGCCCGGAGGCCGACGATTGCCGACCGGGAGGTGGCCGACGCCAGCGTCACCGATGCATACGTGCCGCCGTCCACGCTGACCGCGAGCCGATACCCGGCGATGCCCGTCCCCGTGTCCGAGCCGGACCAGGTAACGCGGAACGGGTTGGTCGTGCCCACCGTGCCGCCCTCCTGGGGCACCGCTACCGGCGCAGTCAGCGTGGGCGGCGTGGTATCGGCAGCCAGGGCCGGCGTCACGGCCAGGGCAGGCCAGGCGAGGCCCAGGACGACGGCGAACGCGAGCCGGAAGCCAATGTGGTGGGTGGGCCGGGTCGGCCTGAGGGTGGGGGTCGGGACGTGCATTGCCCCATGGTGCGCCGGCGGGCGGATTCCGTCATCCGCCCACCTCCTGGCGGCCGGCCGTACCTGCGCCGCCCGGATCCCGGCAGGCCCGGGGGTGGCGAAACCGCCCACACCGCGCGATGATTCGCGCAACCCGTCCCGGCGCCGTGCCCGGCCGCGGCTGCCGAGCGAGGACGTACCGCTTGCGGCGGAATGTCCGGCACCACCCCGGGCGCGCACCAGCGTGGCTGGTGTATGACGGGATGGAGCGTCCGCTGGACTCGGAGGAGTCGGGTCGCAGGGCACGGGCGCGGCTGCTCTGTGCTGTAATGGCCTTCACGTCTGACCGCGAGTTGCACGGGAGGGCTCACCCCGCCCCCCGGATCGGAGGAGTCATGGCCACCAGCGAAGCCCCCATGAGCAGCGAGGAGATCGTCGCGCTCTCGAGGGCGCACACCCTCTTCTCGTGGTCGGTGCAGAGCGCGCTCGACCCGATCGCCATCGACCACGCCGAGGGTGTCTACCTGTACACGCCCGAGGGCCGCCGGATCCTGGACTTCAACGCCCAGCTGATGTCGGTCAACATCGGCCACGGCGACCGACGCGTGATCGACGCGATCAACGAGCAGGCCTCGAAGCTCCAGTTCGTGCAGCCGGCGTTCGTGACCGAGGTCCGCGCCCGTCTCGGCGCCAAGCTGGCCGAGATCATGCCCGGCGACCTGAACAAGGTGTTCTTCACGCTCGGCGGCGCCGAGGCGGTAGAGAACGCGATCAAGCTGGCCCGCCACTACACGGGCAAGCACAAGCTCCTCGCCCGGTACCGCTCGTACCACGGCGCCACGGCCGGCGCGATGACCCTCACCGGCGACTACCGCCGTTGGGCGAACGAGCCCGGCATCGTGGGCGTCGTCCGCTACCCGGACACGCACCGCTGGGGCGAGAAGGAGCCGCGCCCCGTCGAGGAGTCCCTCAACGGCCTCGAGGACGTCATCAAGTACGAGGGTGCCCAGACGATCGCGGCGATCTTCCTCGAGACGGTCGTCGGCACCAACGGCATCCTCATCCCGCCCGACGGCTACCTCCAGGGCGTCCGCGACCTGTGCGACAAGTACGGCATCCTCATGGTCTGCGACGAGGTCATGGCGGGCTTCGGGCGCACGGGCAAGTGGTTCGCCGTGGATCACTGGAACGTCGTGCCGGACCTGATGACGATGGCCAAGGGCCTGACGTCGAGCTACCTGCCGCTGGGTGCGGTCGCGATGCGGGACCACATTTCCGAGGCCATGAACACGAAGATGTTCTACGGCGGCCTGACGTACAGCAGCCACCCCGTGAGCCTGGCCGCGTCTCTCGCGACGATCCGCGTCTACGAGGAGGACGACCTGGTCGGCAATGCCGCCCGCATGGGCGAGGTGATGCGCGGCCACCACGAGGCCCTCGCGGCGAAACACCCGAGCGTGGGGGCGCATCGCAACATCGGGCTGTTCGGGATCCTCGACCTCGTCCGCTCCCAGGACCCGTGGACGCCGATCACGCCGTTCAACGGGACCAGCGACGAGATGAAGGCGATCGGCAAGTTCTTCCGGGACAACAGCCTGTACGTGATGATGGCCAACAACTCGATCCACACGAACCCGCCGCTGTGCATCAACGAGGACCAGCTGGCCGAGGGCTTCGCCGTCATCGACAAGGCCCTCGACATCGCCGACCAGGCGGTCACCGGCTGAACGAGCTCCCGGGGGTGGAGGCCGGAATGCCCGAGCCAGGGCCGGCTGAGCCAGGACCCGCCGAGCCGAGGCCGGCAGGCGCCGCCCCCTCGGCCGGTATCGTCTCGGCCGGCCTCGCCCCCTCGGTCGGCGCCGCCGTCGTTGCCCGCCTGCGTGGCCTGGCGAAGACGTGGGCGGGCGCAGACGGCGTCGAAACCGAGGCGATCCGCGGCGTCGACCTCGACATCGCTGCGGGCGAGTTCGTCTCGCTCATCGGCCCCTCGGGCTGCGGCAAGTCCACCGTCCTGCGTGCCATCGCGGACCTCGTCCGGCCGAGTGGCGGCGAGATCGAGGTCAACGGCAAGCCGCCCGGGCAGGCGCGCCTGGACCATGACTACGGCATGGTCTTCCAGGCCCCGGTGCTGTTCGACTGGCGGACCGTGGAGGAGAACGTCCGGCTGCCGCTCGAGGTGCTGGGACGGCCGAAGGCCTGGAGCGCGCAGCGCACCCGGGCGATGCTCGAGCTCGTGGAGCTGGAGGGCTTCGCGAAGCACCGGCCGTACGAGCTCTCCGGTGGCATGCAGCAGCGCGTGGCGATCGCGCGGGCCCTCTCGTTCGAGCCCCGGATCCTGCTCATGGACGAGCCGTTCGGGGCCCTCGACGAGATGACGCGGGAGCGCCTGAATGACGAGGTGCTGCGGATCTGGGAGCGGACGGGCACCACGATCGTGTTCGTCACCCACTCGATCCCGGAGGCGGTCTACCTCTCGTCGCGGGTCGTGGTGATGAGCGCGCGGCCGGGCCGGATCGTCGGCAGCGTGGACGTGGACCTGCCCAGGCCGCGCACGGACGGGACGCGCGAGACGGAGCGGTTCTTCGGCCTCGTCACCGTCATCCGCGAACTGCTCCGATCGGGCGGCGGCAATCCGGTTGCGGAACCGCCGGAAGCCGCAACCATTTGACGGATCGGCCCGCTGGGTCGATGGTGGGGGCTCAGTCGATAGCGCCGGGTTTGCATCCAGTCCGTCCGTTGCGTTCGCGACAGATCGGATCCCAGCGATGTCCCGCAGGTCTTTCCCCCTGTCCGAGGCCACGATCGTCGTCTCCACCGACGGCTACTTCGACGTCTACCCGCCCGTGGCCCGCACCGACGGCGACAAGCCCGCGTACCGCGGCCGGCTCCACGAGCTGGGTGCCGGCATCCGCGGGGCGGACGACCGCCTCGCCGTGCGCCCCTCCTCCACCGCCCTGGCCGAGGCCGTGATCCTGTGGTCCTCGGTCAACGGGGCAGCGGCAGTCGGCGGCGTGCTCGGCGGCGGCCGCGACGGCAAGGAAGTCGCCGCCTGACCTCCTGAGGACGACCTGCCCGGGGCCATGGGCTGACGCTCGAGGGCCTTCGAGGGCGGCGTGGCGGTGATGGCGCGAGCGGCCACGCACTGGGCATTTGACAATCCTGCGCCTTGACCCGAAGTATTCACCCATGCATGAAGCATCGTCCGCGTCCTCCTCCGCGCCCTCCTCGGCGTCCTCCGCCGCAGTCCCCGATCCCGACGCGATCTCCGACGTGATCGAACACGTCCGCGACCTTGCAAGGCGGCTGCCGAGCGGCGTCCCGGACTGGGCCGCCTCGGAGCTGACCTTCGGCCAGCTCCGCCTGCTCTCGCGCCTGTACCGCGAGGAGCCCGCCTCCATGGGCGCCGTGGCCGAGTGGCTGGGTTCCGGTCTGCCGGCCGCGACCGGGATGATCGAGCGGCTCGAGCGCCACGGCCTCGTCGAGCGCCGCCACCGCACCGATGACCGCCGGATCGTGGAGGCGCAGACCACCGAGCGCGGACGCGAGCTCGTCGCCGACATCCTGGGCATCCGGACCGAGGGGCTCGGGCGGCTGTTCGCGCTCCTGGAGCCCACCGAGCTGCGCGAGCTCGGCCGCCTGTTCGCCCTGATCAACGACCGAGCCGAAAGGATCTCCCTTTGACCGCAGCCACCGCCGCCCAGATCGACGACGGCCAGATCCACATCAGCCGGCGGGCCCAGTTCATCACCCTCGGCGCGGTGATGATGGGGATGCTCCTCTCGTCGCTGGACCAGACGATCGTCGGCACGGCGATGCCCACCATCGTGGCCGACCTTCACGGGCTGGAGCACTACAGCTGGGTCATCACGGGCTACCTGATCGCGTCCACCACCGGCGTCCCGATCTTCGGCAAGCTGTCCGACATCTTCGGGCGCAAGTGGCTGTTCATGGCTGGGATCGCGATCTTCCTGCTGGGTTCGACGCTCGCCGGCCTGTCCCAGTCGATGACGCAGCTCATCGCGTTCCGCACCCTCCAGGGTGTCGGGGCCGGGATGATGATCCCGATCTCGCAGGCGATCATCGGGGATATCTTCACGCCGGCCGAGCGGGGCAAGTACCAGGGCCTCCTGATGGCGGTGTTCGGACTCTCGACCATCCTCGGCCCGGCGCTGGGCGGCTTCATCACGGACAACTTCGGCTGGCATTGGGTCTTCTACGTCAACCTGCCCTTCGGCATCGCAGCCCTCGTCGCCGTCTTCCTCGTCCTGCCCAGCCACACGGCGCTGGCCAGGCGGCCGAAGATCGACTGGTGGGGATCCGCGGCCTTGATCGCCGGCGTGGTCCCGCTGCTCCTCGCGCTCACCTGGGGCGGTTCGACCTACCCGTGGGACAGCCCGCAGATTATCGGGCTGCTCGTGGTCGCCCTGGTCTTCGGGATCACGTTCGTCCTCATCGAGCGCCGGGTCGAGGCGCCGACGATCCCGCTCGACCTGTTCCGCAACCGGATCTTCACGGCCTCGGTGATCATCACGTTCCTGACCGGCATGGGGATGTTCGGGGCGATCCTCTACATCCCGCTGTTCGTGCAGGTCGCGCTGGGCGATTCCGCGACCAGCAGCGGGGTGGTCCTCACGCCCATGATGCTCGGCGTCATCGCGATGAGCATCATCAGCGGCCTGATCCTCTCGCGAACCGGCCGCTACAAGATCCTGGCCATCGTGGGCACGGCCGTCACGACGGGCGGCATGCTGCTGCTGAGCCAGATGTCCGTCGACACCGAGAACATCACCCTCGTCCGCAACATGGTGATCCTGGGCCTGGGGATGGGCACCTCGATGGCGCTCTACACGATCGTCGTCCAGAACGCGTTCCCGATGGAGCGGCTCGGCGTCGTCACCGCCAGCCTCGCGTTCTTCCGGTCGATCGGCGGCGTGGTCGGCGTGGCCGTGCTCGGGTCGGTGATGACCAACCACCTGACCAGCCAGGTCCAGGCCGGCCTCGCGACCCTGCCGCCGGAGGTGGCCAGCAAGCTCGGTGCGCTCGCGTCGAACCCGCAGGCCCTCATGGACCCGTCCTCCCAGGCCGCACTCGGGCAGCAGCTCGCGAGCCTCGGGCCTGCCGCCCAGCAGATTGCCGCCCAGATCTCGGAGATCCTGCGCGGCGCCGTGGCCTCGGCGGTGACCCAGGTGTTCCTGATCGGCGCCGGCCTGATCGCGATCGCGTTCGTGACCTCGTTCTTCCTGCGCGAGATCCCGTTGCGCGCCACGCGCCACACGATGACCGACGAGCTGGAGGAGCTGGGGATCGAGTTCGGGGCAGGCGTGGGCGAGGAGCTCCAGGCGGAGCTGGTGCTGGACGCGAACGAGCGCTCCGTGGCGGCCGTGGCCGTCGTCCCGGGAGGACCGGCAGCGGGGTAGCGTCCCCGCGACCGCGCCGGCGGCGCGTCGGCTGCTATCGTGGGCAACCATGGGACTCGGCTTCGGACTCCTCAGCGCGCAGCTTCGGCCGGGCGAGACCGACTGGACGCGTGCCTACGACGAGACGGTGCGCCTCGCCGTCGAGGCGGAGCGGCTCGGCTTCACGTCCGTCTGGACGACCGAACACCACTTCGTCGATGACGGGTACATGCCCTCGCTCCTCGTGGTCGGGGCCGCGCTCGCGCAGGCAACCTCGCGGATCGAGCTCGGCACGGGCGTCATCCTCGCGCCGATGCACCACCCGCTCCGCCTGGCGGAGGACGCGGCGACGGTCCAGCTGCTCAGCCACGGCCGGCTGGTCCTGGGTCTCGGGCTCGGGTGGTCGGAGGTCGAGTTCACCGGGCTCGGTGCCGACGCGCGCCGTCGCGGCGCGGCCATGGACGAGATCCTCCGGATCCTCCCGCAGGCGTGGACCGGCGAGCCGTTCACCCACCATGGCCCGGTCTACGACCTCCCGGAGCTCGCCGTCCGGCCGAGGCCCTCGACGCAGATCCCCGTCCTCGTCGGCGGCAGCGCCGAGCCCGCGATCCGCCGCGCCGCGCGCCTCGCCGACGGGATCTTCGCCAACGCCCCGGCCGAGCAGTTCGCGCAGCAGGTGGGCTGGGTGCTGGACGAGTGCGAGCGCATCGGCCGCGACCCGTCGACCTTCCGGTTCGTCCACTACTCGGTGCTGCTGCCCGGCCCCTCGCGCGAAAGGGCGCTCGCCCGCTACCGCGACGCGCTGTGGGCGATGCAGTGGAAGTACTCCGACATGGAGGCTTCGGCGACCAGGCCCCTCCCGCCGCCGTCACCGCCGCCGTTCGATCACCCGGATGAAGCGCTGGTGAAGGGCCGGGCGACGCACGCCGGGACCCCGGACGAGCTTGTCGAGGCCCTGCTCGGCATCCGGAAGCAGGCGGGCGTTGCCGTGGAGTTCGTGGCACGCAGCCACTTCCCGCTCCTCGAGTACGACGCGCAGGTCGATCTGATGGCGCAGCTGGCCGAGGGCGTCGCGCCCCACGTCTGAGGGCTCGTCCCACATCGGCCGCCATCCGCTGCGGCCACGACTCCGTATCCCTCTCATGCAATCCTCAGGGCGATGCGGGATGCTTGCCGCAGGGCACCGAATGTCCGCGTCGCCGGCGTGGGCAGGCACCCTGCCGGAGCCACCGTCCCGATGACCGTCCTGCCG
>DATCGK010000267.1:0-7227 GCA_036508975.1 Candidatus Limnocylindrales bacterium | reverse complement strand
CTGCTCGCCCGGGCCGGTTCGGGGACGTTCACCGTGGTCCCGAAGCCCGTGGCCAAGCCGAAGCCCGTGGCCAAGCCGAAGCCCGCTCCCAAGCCGAAGCCCGTGGCCAAGCCGAAGCCCGCTCCCAAGCCGAAGCCCGCTGCCAAGCCGAAGCCCGTGGCCAAGCCGATCGTCCACTCCGGCGGGGGTGGCGCCGTGTCCGGCAGCTGGTCCTCCGTGGAGGCGTACTACCTCAAGCTCATGAACTGCACCCGGACCGGTGGCTGGGTGACCTCGTCCGGATCCTGCTCGTCGCCCGGTGGCCGTGCGGTCGCGCCGCTCATGCTCAGCGGGCCGATCAGCGCGAAGGTTTCGCGGCCCTACGCCAAGCTCCTCGCCACCCGCGGGATCTGCAACCACTTCATCGGGGGTACCCCGGGCGACCGCCTTCGCCGGGCCGGCTTCACCAGCTACCGCTGGGGTGAGAACCTGGGCTGCCGGTCGGGCAACCCCTACAGCGCGGTGCTCGGCTCCCACCTGTTCTTCCAGGCCGAGAAGCCGTACAACGGCGGCCACTACAAGAACCTGATGAATGCCGAGTACGACCGGGCCGGGATCGGGGTCTGGGTCTCCGGCGGGCGTGTCCGCCTCGTCGTGGATCTCTACCACCCCTGATCGGGTGTCCCGAACCCCGGGTGGGACCTTCGGGCGGGTGACGCGCGGCCCGCGATGGTGGAGCATCACCTGGTGATCCGCAACGTCGCCATCCACCTGGCCAACGAACAGCCGCTGCTGGCCGACCTGTTCGATCTGCCGAGCGCCAGCGATGCCGGCCTCGTGTGCACCAACGTCCGGTCGCCGGACGGCAAGCGGCCCGTGTTCATCGACAGCAGCACGGCCACCTTCTTCTTCCCGTACCACATCGTCCGCTTCCTCGAGATCCCGGAGGGCGCCTACGATCCCCTCCGGACCGGGGACCTGCAGGGTGAGCCGATCCAGGCCGGAGGCCCCGGTAGGACGCCCGGCGCGGATCCGCAGAGCCTGCTGCCCGTGGTCGTCGGCGGCCCTGGCGGCGCCGACAGCGGCGCGGATCCCGAGGCCGAGCTCGAGATCGACGAGGACTTCCTCCGGCGGATCCGAGACCTCTGAGGCTCGGCTCCGGGTAAGCGGTGGCCAAGGAGGCCGGTGCTACACTCCCGGCCGCCATGCCCAAGCATCTCGTGATCGTGGAGTCGCCCGCCAAAGCGCGGACGATAGAGAGGTACCTCGGCGAGGACTACCAGGTCCTCGCCTCGTACGGGCATGTCCGGGACCTGCCCGAGAACCCCGGCAAGGGCAAGCTGGGCGTGGACGTGGACAACGACTTCGCGCCCGAGTACGTCATCCCGGACGACCGGAAGAAGCAGGTCGCGGCGATCGAGAAGGCCGCCCGCAGCGCCGTCGACGTCTGGCTGGCCACCGACCTCGACCGCGAGGGCGAGGCCATCGCGTGGCACGTCGCCGAGGCCGCCAACGTCCCTGCGTCCAAGACACGGCGCGTGACGTTCAACGAGATCACGCAGGGAGCGATCCTCGAGGCATTCGCCAATCCGCGTGACATCGACCGGAACCTGGTGGACGCTCAGCAGGCGCGCCGGATCGTGGACCGCCTGGTCGGGTACACGCTCAGCCCGTTGCTCTCCCGCAAGGTCCGCGGTGGCTTGAGCGCGGGTCGCGTCCAGTCCGTCGCCCTGCGCCTGGTCGTGGACCGGGAGCGCGAGATCCGCGGGTTCACCGCCCGCGAGTACTGGACGCTCGAGGCGCTGCTCCGCTCGGCCGCGGGCGACACCTTCGCCGCGGACGTCATCCGGATCAAGGGCAAGACCGTCGACGTCGGAGACGGCGAGACCGCTGCCCTCCACGCGGAGGCGCTGCGCCGCCTGCAGCCGGTCGTGGACACGGTTGCCACGAGGCCCTCGAAGCGCAAGCCGTCGCCGCCGTTCACCACCAGCACCCTCCAGCAGGAGGCAAGCCGCAAGCTCGGCTTCAGCCCGAAGCGCACGATGTCGGTCGCCCAGCGCCTCTACGAGGGTGTGGACACGCCCGACGGCCACGTGGGCCTGATCACCTACATGCGGACGGATTCGCTGGCGATCGCCGGCGTCGCGATGGCGGAGGCGCAGGGCGTCATCAGGGACCGCTTCGGCGAGCGGTACGGCACCGGCAAGGGCAACGTCTACAAGTCGAAGCAGAAGGGCGCCCAGGAGGCGCACGAGTCGATCCGGCCGACCTCGTTCCGGCGGGACCCGGATTCGATGCGGGCGCACCTCAAGGCCGACGAGCACAAGCTCTACCGGCTGATCTGGCAGCGCGCGATCGCATCCCAGATGGCCGCCAAGGAGCTCGAGACCACGACGGTCGAGCTGGTCGCCGGCGACTACCGCCTTCGCGCGTCGGCCACCCGCACCCTGTTCGACGGCTTCGCCGCCGTCTACACCGAGGGCCAGGACGATTCCGCCGAGGAGTCCGACCGCTCGCTGCCGCCGCTCCGGGAGGGTGATCCCACCACCGTCGAGTCCGTCACGCCCACCCAGCATTTCACCGAGCCACCGCCCCGGTACACCGAGGCGACCCTGATCAAGGCCCTGGAGGAGAACGGCATCGGCCGCCCCTCGACGTACGCCGCCACCATCTCGACGATCGTGGATCGAGGCTACGTCAAGGTCGAGGAGCGCCGCCTCCATCCGGAGGAGATCGGGGAGATCGTGACCGATTTCCTGGTGGCCTACTTCGGCGAGTACGTGGACCTCGCGTTCACCGCCCGCATGGAGGACGAGCTGGACGAGGTCGCCGGCGGCCAGCGCGAGTGGGTGCCACTGCTGCGTTCGTTCTTCGGACCGCTGAGGGACCGCGTGGACGAGGTGCGCAAGCAGGTCAAGCGCAGCGACTTCACGACCCAGGAGACGGACGAGACCTGTTCCGAAGGCCACCCGATGGTTATCCGACTGGGTCGGAACGGCAAGTTCCTCGCCTGCTCCACGTATCCCGACCACAAGGAGACGCGCCCGCTCCCCGGCGACGAGGAACCGAAGCTCGAGGGCGACGGCGACCCCTGCCCGCAGTGCGGCGAGGGCGTGCTGGCGACGAAGCGGGGCAGGTTCGGGGCGTTCGTGGGGTGTTCACGCTACCCGGACTGCGCCTACATCAGGAGGGACGGGCCGCCACCCCCGGACCAGCTCCCGTTCGAGGTTCCCTGCCCGAAGAGCGGTGATGGACACCTGGTCGCACGTCGCGCGCGCCGCACCGGGAACGTCTTCTGGGGGTGCTCCGCCTACCCGAAGTGCGACTTCACGACCAACTACGAGCCGACCGGGGCCGTCCACGACGCCCATCCGGACGGGGTGGGAGCGGTCGCCCGGAAGGGCGAGTCCGGCCTGTGCCTGGCGTGCGGCGCCGCCGTGGAGCTGCCGGACGGCATCCTGGTGGGGCTGCGGCTGGCCGGTGGCCCGGCAGACCCGTCCGCCCTGGCGAAGCCTGCCCGGCGTGGGGGCGGGGGCGGCCGAGGGGCTGCAGCGCGCACCGGCGGCACGCCCCGACGAACGACCCGCGTGCCGGCCGGTGCGTCCCGATCGGGGGGCGGAACGCGTCGAACCTCCGGATCGTGAGCCGGATGACGCCGGCGTGACGGGGTCGGAGGCGCTCACCCGGTTCGTGCGCTCGCTGGAGGCGCGGGACACCTCGCCCGAGACGCGCCGCTCCTACGAGGCGACCGTGGCGGCGTATCTTGCCTGGCTCGAGGCACACGACGCCGACTGGCGGGCACCCGGGCGGCAGGTCCTCCGCGCCTACCTGGCCGAGATCTCGTCGGGGCACGCACGGACGTCCGTCGCACAGCGGATGGCGGCCCTTCGCTCGTTCCACCGCTACGCGTCGCGGGCCGGCCTGGCGCCCGGCGACCCGTGGGGTGCCATCGCCACGCCGCGCCTGCCCCGCCGCCTGCCGCGAGTGCTGGAGGTGGAGCAGGTCGAGCTGCTCGTGGCCGCGGTGGAGGCGGACCTGGACGCGGCGGGCACGGGCGGATCCGCCACCGCCCGCCGGGACCCGGAGCTCGCACGGGCGCTGGCGCTGCGCGACCGTGCGCTGGTCGAGACGGCTTATGCCGCCGGGCTGCGCATCAGCGAGCTGGCCGCCGCGGATCTTGGCAGCCTGGACCTGCGGCGCGGGGAGCTGCGCGTGCTGGGCAAGGGCCGCAAGGAACGGGTCGGGCTGCTCGGGCGGCCCGCACGGGAGGCCCTGCGCGACTACCTGGACGAAGGACGACCGGAGCTCCTGCGCCGACGGCCGTCGTCGGCCGACCTCGGGTCGACCGCGGTCTTCCTCAACCACCGGGGCGGCGCCCTGGGGGTGCGTGGCCTGCGCGGCCGCCTGGACCGCCTGCGCCGCCTGGCCGGCCTGCCCGAGGGCGTGAGCCCCCACACGCTCCGTCACAGCTTCGCGACCCATCTCCTGGAGGGCGGCGCCGACCTCCGCGTGGTCCAGGAGCTGCTCGGCCACGAGAGCCTCGCCACGACCCAGATCTACACGCACGTGTCGCCGGCGCGGCTGCAGGACGCCTACCGGTCGGCCCACCCGCGGGCCAGGGCAACCTGATGGACGAGACGAGCGACAGCCTCCTCGATCCCGAACCCGATCCCACCCCGCGGACTCCCGCCTCGCGCGCTGGCTCCGCGACGACGCGGTCCATCGCGCACGCCGGGATGATCGTGACCGCCGCGTTCGCCGCGTCGCGGGTGCTCGGCTACTTCCGCTATGTCGTCATCGCGGCGGCGGTTCCGGATCCGGCCCAGCTGGACGCCTTCTTCGCGGCGTTCCGCATCCCGGACTTCCTGTTCCAGCTGGTGGCGGCCGGCGCACTCTCGTCGGCGCTGATCCCGGTCATCGCGGGCCTGCTCGCCGTCGACGAGGAGGCGCGTGCCTGGCGGGCCGTGTCCACGGTCACGACCCTGATGCTGAGCGTGCTGGCGGTGCTGGCGCTCGTCGTCCTGGTCGCTGCACCGGTCCTGGTGCCGATCATCACCCCGGGCTTCGACGACGCGGAGATGGCGCTCACCGTGGAGTTGACCCGGATCATGGTGCTCTCCCCGCTGTTCCTGGCGGGTGGCGCCGTGGCCACCAGCGTGCTCAACGCCCGGGGCCGGTTCGCGGCGTCCGCGGTGGCCCCGCTCGTGTACAACCTGGCGATCATCCTGGGCGCGATCCTGCTGGTGCCGTTCCTGGGCGTCGCGGGGTTGGCGGTGGGCGTTGTCATTGGCGCGGTCGGGCACCTGCTGGTCCAGGTCCCGAACGTCCGCCGGATCGGCGCCCGGATCGTGCCCCACGTGGACCTCGGCGACTCGAATGCGAGGCGCGCGCTGCTGCTGATGGGACCGCGTGCCCTTGGGCTTGGCGCGACCCAGGTCGTGTTCCTGGTCATGACCAGCCTCGCGTCGATGCTCGCCTCCGGCGCGATCGCGGCGTTCACGTTCGCCTTCGCCATGCTCCAGATCCCGATCGGGGTCATCGGCGTGCCGCTGGGCGTGGTCCTGCTGCCGTCCCTGTCGCGGGAGGCCTCGCTGGGCGACACGGTGGCGTTCCGACGGCTCCTGGTCCGCGGCCTGCGGCTCCTGGCGTACGTGATGGTCGCCATCTCGGCGCTCGGGTTCGTCCTGGCTGACGACGTCACGCGCCTCCTGTTCGACTACAACGGTGCCTCGCATGCCGCGCTCCAGGTCACGGGCGCTGCGCTCTCCGCGTTCATGGTCGGGCTCACGGCCCACGCGCTGATCGCGGTGCTGGCCCGGGCGTTCTACGCCCACCAGGACACCGCGACGCCGGTCGTCGCCGCCATCGCCGCCGTCGTCGTGGACGTGGTCGTCGCCGTGGCGCTGGTCGGGCCGCTCGGCGTGGTCGGGCTGGCCCTGGCCATCGCCGCCGGAGCCTGGGTCGAGACGGTCATGCTCGCGGTGCTCCTCCGCCGCCGCATCCCCGGCCTGGGCCTGGGGGAGGTGGTGCGGGTGATGGTGGTCACGGCCATCGTCTCGGCCTTCGCGGCGGCCGCGGCGTACGCGGTGCAGCAGCTGCTCGCCGGCGCATGGGGCCCCGACCCCTCGCAGGTGCAGGTGCTGGTGAGCCTCGTCCTGGCCACCGTGGCCGGGGGCCTGGTGATCGTGGCCGGCTCCCTCGCGTTGCGGATCGGGGAGCTCCGCACTATCGTCGGGGTCGTGTTGGACCTTCTCCGCCGGCGCGGCCGCGCATGACCGGCCGTCTCCCGGCCGGCGGCGACCCTGCGCCCGGCGCAGCGACCCGTGACGCCGACCCCGCCGCCTGGGACGCCTTCGTCGAGGCTAACGACCGCGGCTCGTACCTCCAGCTCACCGGCTGGGCGGAGGTGAAGGCGGTCAACGGCTGGTCCGCCCGCCGCCTGCACGACCCCGGGGCGGAGAATGCCCCAGCCGTTGGGGCCCAGGTGCTGCTGCGCCGTCCCGGTGCGCTGCCGTGGGCCTTCGGCTACGCGCCGCGCGGACCCGTGCTGGACCGCTGGGACGCGGAGGGGATCGCCCGCTTCACGGGTCTCGCCCAGGCCGGGCTCCGCACGGGTGGCCGCGTGAGCCACCTGCGGATCGACCCGGAGATCGAGCGCGACGCCGGCCCCGACGAGGGCGGGGCGGTCATCGGGGGCCTTCGGCGGGCCGGCTGGCGGGAGGCCCCACCGATCCAGCCCGTCTCGACCCGTGTCATCGACCTCGCGGCCGACGAGGACGCCCTGTGGGGCGACCTGCGCAAGAAGTGGCGCCAGTACGTCAACAAGGCACGGGCGGGCGGCGTGCGTGTCGTGGACGCGGGCCCGGAGCGCCTGGGCGAGTTCTACCGGATCTACCGCGAGACCGCGGACCGGGCCGGCTTCCTGATCCGGGCCCAGTCCGCATACCGCGACGCGTGGGATGCCTTCGGTCCCGCCGGGCGTGCCCGCCTCCTGTTCGCCGAGCTGCCCGACGGGACCCCCGTGGCAACCCTGTTCCTCGTGCGGTCGGGGACCCGCGTGGTGGAGCCCTACGGTGGGATGACGCAGGCGGGCGCGGACAGCCGGGCGAACTACCTGCTCAAGTGGGAGGCCATCCGCTCCTCGAAGGAGGCAGGGGCCACGAGCTACGACCTGTGGGGCCTGGCCCACCCCGGGATCGCGCACTTCAAGACCGGGTTCGGCGGACGGGAGGTCGGCTACGTCGGGGC
>DATCGK010000266.1:0-5976 GCA_036508975.1 Candidatus Limnocylindrales bacterium | reverse complement strand
ACCTTGACGGTTACGGATGCGGTATTGCTCGGAGCGTCGGCGTCGGTCACAGTCGCGGTTACGGTGTGACGCCCGACGTTGAAGAGGATGCGGACAACGGCCGTTCGAATGGGCTGGGCCGGGGTGCCGTGATCCACCAGGAGCTGGCCGTCGGCGTACCACGAGATAACGCAGTCCTCGTCGCAATTGCCGGTTTTGACCGAATAGGTCCAGTGCGTGCCGGCCGTTACGGCCGTTGGATCGAGCACCCACGCGATTGTGACCTGGAGCGGCTTCGGCGCAGGCGTCGGGGCGACGGTCGGCTCTGGGGTGGCTGTGGGGACGGGGGCGACGGTCGGCGCAGGCGTCGGGGCGACGGTCGGCGCAGGCGTCGGGGCGACGGTCGGCTCTGGGGTTGGGGCGACGGTCGGCTCTGGGGTTGGGGCCGGCGATTGGACGATTACGTCCCCCGCGTCGCCGGCCCGCTGTCCAGCACCGTAAATCGTTTCGTAGTAAGTACCTCCGTAGAAGAACAGCGGGCCTGCAGCATGATTGAAGGAGAATGTGGCAAACACTCCCGCCTCGATTTCGGCCAAGGTGAGGGATTGGTCATACACCGCGGGCGCGTCCAGCGGCGAGGAATAGTCCGCGTGGGTAGAGAGCACCACCCGCACCTCGCTTGTGGGCGGGATGGCAAAGGAACACGGTCCGAGAACCACTTTGACGGTCAGAGGGGCGGGGCTGGTGTATTCGACGGCGCAGGGGAAGCCCGTGCTAGCGGCGACCGGGCTGGACGGGACAAAGGTGAGGCCGCTAACGGCGAGGACGGCGATCGCGAAGATGGAAAGGACTCGGGTTCGGGTTTTCATGTCGTTCCCCTGACTCTGCCCCGGGCACGTGCCGGGCTTGCCGAGACGGTCGGCAGGGTTTGCCCCGTGTCAAGTTCGGGCGGGGGGAGCGACAGAACCGCAGAGGAGGTTGACCACCGCGCCCTCGCGCTCGGGAGAAAGACGGCTGGCTTCGAGGGCGCGCTCGCATCAAGTTCGGGCCGTTTAGCTCTGCGCGACCATGTATTGGACGATGGTGAAGACGCCGCTGAGATAGGTGCCGACGACGATGCCGGCGATCATGACCGCGAGGTAAACCAGGGTTTTCATGTCGTTCCTCTGACTCTGCCTCGGGCACGTGCCGGGCCTGCCGAGACGGTCGGCAGGGCTTGCCCCGTGTCAAGTTCGGGCGGGGGGAGCGACAGAACCGCAGAGGAGGTTGACCACCGCGCCCTCGCGCTCGGGAGAAAGGCGTCCGGCGCGGAGGGCGACCTTCTGGTGGTGCCAGAAATTCCCGACCCGGCAGCCCTCGTGGAGCGCCGAGTAGGTCGGCAGGCGGCCGTTGGCCTCGAAGTAGGCCGTGGTCGCCGCCATGCCACGCTCGAAGGCGTAGCCGGCTGCGCGCCAGGGAAAGAGGAGAGCGGAGAGGTCAGCTATTTCGAGATCGGTTAGGTGGCCTTCGTGCCGAGCGTCGCGGAGCAGCCGGAGCGTGGCGGCGGACAGGGTGGCCGGATACCCGCGCCGGCGAGAGGCAACCCGCACTTCCGCGATCGCGGCGTTGAGCCG
This sequence comes from Candidatus Limnocylindrales bacterium, assembly GCA_036508975.1. Lineage (GTDB taxonomy): Bacteria > Chloroflexota > Limnocylindria > Limnocylindrales > CSP1-4 > CAIXZV01. Next base: position 4,384 of record DATCGK010000266.1, on the reverse strand, counting down.
GGCGTGGCGGGGCTGCCAGACGAAGCCGAGGGCGTCGAGGGCGGCAATGCGCGCCGGGCGAAGACCGCCGAGGGTACGGCGGCGGCGGGCGTCGCACACGAACCGTCCGAGTAGGAAGCCGTCGGCGCAGGCGTAGCGGGCCGGGACGCGGCAATGGCCGTGGGCGGCGACGAACGAGGGCAGGTGTTCAATCCCGCGCTCCCAAGTTCTGGCGAGTTCGCGCATCAAGGGCCTCCTGGTAGAACCGGCAACGCCGGTGTCCCCTCTCTTTCGACGCATTTGGCCCGGTGTCGAGCCAGCCGCGATTCAGAGACGCGGGCGGCCAACAGACACCACAGACAGCGAAGAACCCCGGCCAGGAGACCCGGTCGAGGTTCGTAGCGGGAAGGCCCGAGTTTTGGCGAACGCACCGCGTTCCCGCTCTCGCTACACCGTCGGCGAGTCGGCCGCGATGTCAAGCCCGTCGCTTCCCTGGGCCAGGGCCGCCTTGTCAATCGAACGGGGCCTCTGTGGCGGCATGAGGAGAGGTCCCGGCTTCTTCAACACGAAAAGCCACACCCCCACGTTTGCCCTGTGTTGAGGGCGCTGACGTTGACGCTCGCCGTGAGGTTGTAACCGGTTATGCCCGACGTTCCGGACGGCCCCGAGACCGGCGTCCCGTCGGCGTGCGTCCAGAAGACCTCCGCCGCGCCGCCCACGCCTACGCCCACCGTGATGACGAAGCTGGCCGGGGTTTCCTTGTACAGGTCCAGCTTGAGCGCTTGTCCCTGGTAGGGGCTGCAGTCGCCGCCGCTGCAGTCGCCGTAGGCCGCCTCTGACAGAGACGGCCGTGTGACGGTGGTGCCCAGCGACGAGACGACGGTGCCGGTCTCGACCTGTCCGTTGGAGATTCTGGCCCAGGGGAACGCGGGACCCGTCGGGTGCGGTATCAGGCACAGGGGCTTGCCAACCGCCCAGACCACGCTGATGGCTCCGCCGGCGCCGAAATTTGGATGTGTTACCCACTGCGCGGGCGGCAAGGTGCAGTCTTCGACGACATCAATCCCGATCGAGCCCACGGTAGACCCGGGGTTGGACGGGTCGAGGTTGTCGTTGCCGGCCCGGTCGACCGCGATGATGTACAGAGTCATGCCGTCGAGCGGGACCGGCGTTGTGATCACCGGAATCGGTGGCGAGGCCCACTGAGGGATGTCCACCCCGGCTCCGACCGAGGCCCAGCCGGGGTCGCTGGCGGCCGGCAATGCCGCGGGCTTCGCCGACCCACACCAAACTCTCGACAGCCCGGAGCCGAAGGCGCCGACCGCGCTGTCGTGGGCGATCACGCTGCACCAGGTGGGGGGCAGCTTGAACGGGTTTGAGGAGTTCAAGCAGTCCCGTCCATTGTTGTTCTCGCAAAAACCGTTGATCGTCGGGGGCGTCGTGTCGAGAAAGGTCGCGCTGGACGTGACGGCAAGCCCGACGTTGCCGGCAACGTCTGTCGCGTATGCGGTCCAGCGGTAGCACGCTCCAGCCGAACGCGGCAGGTTGTTTTGGAATAGCGAGCTGCCCTGTGCGACGGGGATTGTGTAGGAGGCGCCGTCGCCGGCCCACGCCACGCCGTCACAGCCGCCCTCTTGCGTCGGCGGCGCCTCCTGGCGCTGCACCGTGACCGAGGCCACGCCGGAGCCGGGAGCAGCGTCGGACGCGGCCCAGCTTACCGAGAAGACGCCCAACGTCGTAGCGTTCACAAAGGCTGGAATAGCTGACCACGCGACCGTCGGGGCCGTCACGTCGGCATCGTCGGCCGAGGCGCCGAAAGCGACCTCGCCGGTTTCGGTTTGCGCCGCGCCGAGGTTGGCCGAGGACGCGCCTGTTGGGATTGCCGTGGCGACGAGAAGGGCGGCGGCCACGAGAATGGAAAGGACTCGGGTTCGGGTTTCCATGTCGTTCCCCTGACTCTGCCTCGGGCACGTGCCGGGCCTGCCGAGACGGTCGGCAGGGTTTGCCTCGTGTCAAGGCAGAGCGGATAGGGCGACACAAGAAAGAGGCCCCGCCGAAGCAAGGCCCGGTGTCGAGCCAGCCGCGATTCAGAGACGCGGGCGGCCAACAGACACCACAGACAGCGAAGAACCCCGGCCAGGAGACCCGGTCGGGGTTCGCAGCGGGAAGGCCCGAGTTTTGGCGAACGCACCGCGTCCCCGCTCTCGCTACACCGTCGGCAAGTCGGTTGCGATGTCAAGTTCGTCGTTTCCCTGAGCCAGGGCCGCCGCGATGACCGGCTCCCACAGGGCCGCCGCCGCCTCGAACGAGCGCGCTGGTCGAGGGTCGAAGGCCCACAGCAACCGCGCAAGATCATTCGGGCGTGTCAGTCCGAGATCCCGAGCGATCTGTGCGAGGGCGTCGCTCGACCTGATCGGCACGAGACGGGCGCGGTGAAGACTTGCCCTGTGCCGGTAGTAGGTCGCTGGCGCAGGCGATCTACGAGGGTGCTGCCAATCGCCCCAGGCGACGGCGGCAAGGAACCCTTGGAGGACACAGGCTCGGCCGAAGGCGCGCGCCGCAGATCCGGTTCGCGCCGTCTCAGCCTCGACGATGCGCTGGAATGTGGGGTTGTTGCGGGCCATCGGGGTCTGTCCTCTCACGCTGCCTGGAAGATCGGGACCGGGCGTGGCGCGCCGCTGGTCGGTGTGCTCACCGGTTCGGGCAGCGTTGACCGAAGGCCGATCCCCTCCCATACCGCCCCGGTCTCAGTCCGCCTCTTGGTCAGCCCCCGTTCCTTGAGCTTCTCGGCGAGTTTCATCTGCGACATAGGCCGCTGCCCGTTCTCCTCGGCCCACCTCGTGTAAACCGAGTAGAGAACCGTCGTCCCCACCTCGCAGAGAGGTCCAACGACGAATGCGCTGTCGAGGCAGTCGGCGAGAGCGTCCATCGTGAGGCGGTAGTCAGAACCGGCGGTTAGGACCGTCTGTGGTTCGCACAGGCCGTCTCGATACCACTCCGCGGCTCCCTGGATCGCCCGCGTAAGGATTCCGTCCATCTCACAGAGCAACTTGTCTGGGAGAGTTTTGTCCTGCTCGGCGTCGGGGACATTGACGAGCCACGGGATCAGCCTGATGCGCCGCCAGATGCCGTCGTCGGTGCCTACGATCGTCGGCTTGTGGTTCGTCGCCAGCCAGCATTTGAAGGTAGGCCAGAAGGTGAAAGGCTCGGCGTGGAGGGTTCGAGCGGTGATCGGGTCGCCGCCGGTCAGCGACTTCACCCGGCCCTCGTTCAGCCGGGTTGACTCCTCCCACTCCTGGACCGAGACGAATCGGGAGCCGACGAGGGCCACGATCTCTGGATCAGGCCCGGTCTGCTCCCGGTGCTCGGCGATGGTGGTCGCCTTCGTGCCGCGGGCGTAATCGCCCATGGCCTTGACGATTGTGGAGAGCACCGTGCTCTTGCCGTTGTGCCCCCGGCCATAGCAGAAGAAAGTTACCTGCTCGCGGTTGGACCCGGTCAGCGAGTAGCCGACGGCCCGCCAGAAATACTGGACCATCTCCTGGTCTCCGGCGAAGGCGCGGTCGAGCACGGCATTCACCAGCGGGCATGCCGCGGCGGGGTCGTAACGGGCCGTGGTGATCTTGGTGAGGAGGTCGGCCTTGCGGTGAGACCGCATCTCGGAGGTACGGAGGTCCACCGTCCCGGAGGGGGTGTTGAGCAGGAACTGGTCGCTATCGAGGTCCGCGATCGCCAGCCGGATCTTCGCCTTCGTCTCCGTCAGGGCGATCATCGCGGCGACGGAGCTCTTGGAGCACGAGCGCTCGGCGTGCCTGATGAGCGCGCCCCGTCGGTCCTTGTCCGGCTCGCGGCCAGCCTCGACCAAGATCGAGAGCGCGGCGGTCTTGGCCGTCTCGACGATCTGCCCGGCACGGTCCACCTGCCAGCGGCTGCCGTCCCAGACGAGCCACTTGCGCATCTCATACGAGTAGCGGATCCGGTCCCCGAACGTCATGGCCAGGCGGTTCGCGTTGCCGAGGTCGTCGAGCGAGTTGTTGGCGACCGCCCGGCTGGCGGTGCCGAGGTCTACGACCTTCCCGGAATCCAGCATCGTCCAGAGCAGGTTCTCGGGGTCGTCGGCGGACTCGGGGCGCGGGGCCGCGGCGAGGAGCCATTTCAGGTCCTTGACAGGCATCAGGCCACGCACCCGTCCTCGCCGACCACGCGCAGGTCGTCGCTGTCATACCACACGCCGTCGCGGCGCAGGTCGTCGCCAAGCCCGAGGCGGCCGTAGCGGCGCATCTCGGCAAGGACCGCCTCGGCCTCCTCGGGGGTGTCGAACTTGTTCAGGTCGCCCAGCGGCCCGACCCGACGAGGGCGAAGCCACTGACCGTTTCCGTCGGTCCACTCGATCTGAAACATCTCT
>DATCGK010000265.1:0-3534 GCA_036508975.1 Candidatus Limnocylindrales bacterium | reverse complement strand
CAGCCGCGTGTACGCGTTCTCACCAGCACGAATCGCATTCACCGAGCTTAGACCTCTGATCTCGCGGTGCACCAGCAGTATCCCGCGTTGAAGGCGCCTGGGCCGGCCTCCGGATCAAAGTCAGGGGACCAGGACGACCTTGCCGATGTTGCGCCGCTCGGCGATGAAGCGGTGGGCGTCGGGCGCCCGGTCGAACGGGAAGGCCTCGGCAACGACTGGCTTCAGCTCTCCCTTTTGGAGCGCCGGTATCAACGGCTCAATCACCCGGTCGAGGCTTCCCTCGGCGTCCCACCAGGAGAGCATGTTGAGGCCAAAGACGCCCTTGTTCTCGTTCAACACCCCTAGCCCCTTCCACCAGGGCATCGACGAGAATGGGCTCTTGGCAAGGGTCCGCAGCGCGGTCGCGACGCTCCGCCTCTCCCCGGTCTGCACCTCCGAGGCCCCGTACATGATCAGCCGCCCCCCTGGGCGGAGCAACCGGTAATCCTTGCGGAAGCTCGACGGGCCAAGGGCGTCGAAGGCCACGTCGATCCCCTCGCCGCCGGTGATCCGGCGCACCTCCTCGGCAAAGTCCTGACTGCGGTAGTCGATCGGATGGTCGACTCCCTGCTCGCGGATCGCGTCGTGCTTTGAGACCGAGGCCGTACCAAACACCTCGGCGCCGATGCGCTTGGCGATCTGCGTCGCCGAGATCCCCACCCCGCCAGCCGCAGCGTGGATCAGGACCCGCTCGCCCTCCTTCAGCCCTCCCATCACGACCAGACCCGCCTGGGCGGTCGCGTAGTTGACCGGGAACGCGGCACCCTCCTCGAAGGAAAGCTGCTGGGGCAACTCGTAGACCATGTTCTCCCGCACTGTGACCAGCTCGGCCTGGCCGTTGAAGCGCGTACCCGCGAGCACCCGATCACCAGGCTTGACCGACTCGACCCCGTCTCCCACCGACTCCACTTCGCCCGCCACCTCGTAGCCGACCACGCAGGGCACCTTCGGCGAGTCCGGGTACAGCCCGGTTCGGGCAAGCGTGTCGGCAAAGTTGATCCCCGCCGCCTTGACCGCGATACGAACCTCACCCGATCCCACCGGCGGGTCGGGCCACTCCTGGACCTGGAGGACCTCGGGCCCCCCGTGCTCGGTGATCACAACCGCCCGCATCACGCGCGCACTCTATGCGGATCCGAGACGCCGCGAGCCCTCCACAGTCCGCCAGGTGCCTACTCGACGAGGAGATCCCCTCTTGTGGTTGGGACGGGCATCTCGACGCCGTCGACGGCTTCCCCGCTCCGCGCGGAGAGGAGGACCGAGCAGCGGCTGCTTTGCCTCGGTGAGCGATCAGCCAGCCCACCGCTGACGTCGTGCCCGCTGCGGACGAACGCCCGCAACGCCGCCGAACTGATGACCCTCTCGGCAACCCTCCAGCAGGCAGGGATCCAACTGGAACTGCTGACGGGGCCGCTGACGGGCATCTACGACCCCACCGGGATGGGCTCGATGCTGTTCGCCATCCTCGCCGTCGCCGCCCAGCTCGACCGCGACTACATCCGCGAGAAGACCCTCGAGGGCCAGAAGGCCGCCGCCGCCGCCCGCGGCAACCACGGCGGCCGCCCCGTCGTCATCGACCCCGACTCCCTGATCTACGCCCGCGCCCTCCGCGACGCAGGCACCCCCATCCCGAAGATCGCAACCAAACTCACCATCAAGACCGGCAAGAACACCGGCCGCCACCCGTCGGTCGCCTCCGTCTACCGAGCCCTGGCTGACACCGACGAAGGCAGCACCTCGGCGTAGACCGCCGGACCGGCGTCACTCCCGACGGCTGCACCGATGCCTCAATCCCGCTCCGGACCTGAACTATTATCCGATCATGAGACAGGCACCGCCGGTTGCGGCCTGCACATCAGGGGGCCGGTGATGACCCCGCCAGCGCCTCGCTCCTGGACTGCTGGGCCGCTGCGGCACGCCAGCCGCGGCATGCTCTTCTACGGGATCACCCCGCCACGGTTGACCACATCACCGGAACGGGCCGCCGAGATCGCTCGAACGACACTCGATCGGCTGGCGCCACTGGCCCTGGACGCGCTGGTCGTCTATGACGTGGACGCCGAAAGTGACCGCTCCGGCCAGGACCGTCCGTTCCCCTTCATGCCGATGATGGACCCAGCCGTGTTCCACGCCCGCCATCTCCAGGCCTGGCACGGCCCGAGCGTGATCTACCGCTGCGTGGGCAAATACCCCGAGCAGGACCTCGCCAGCTGGCTGGGCTCGGCCGATCCGGACCGGGTACTGACCGTCTTCGTCGGCGCCTCGACCCGGGGCCAGCCGGTCGCGACCCGTCTCGATGAGGCCTACCGGCTACGCGCCCGGCTGCACCCGCAGTTGACGGTGGGCGGCGTGCTGATCGCCGAACGGCACGCCCGCCGGGAGGACGAGCATCTGCGGATGCTGGCCAAGCAGGAGCAGGGTTGCTCGTTCTTCGTCTCCCAGGTGTTCTACGACCTGGACCACACCCGGAACCTGCTGTCGGACTATGCCTACACCTGCCGGGATCGGGGGATCACCCCGCAGCCGGTGGTACTGACCACCTCCCCATGCGGTTCGGCGAAGACCCTTGAGTTCATGACCTGGCTGGGCATCGAGGTCCCCCGCTGGTTGCAGAACGCGATCCGGCACTCCGATGACCCGCTGGACGAGTCTTACGAGCAGTGCCGGGCCGGGGCCCGCGACCTGATCACCTTCTGCCGCAGGCTGGAGCTCCCGTTCGGGATCAACGTGGAGAGCGTGACGATCCGGAAGGTGGAGATCGAGGCCTCAGTCGAACTGGCCCGCGAAGTCAGGGGACTGCTCGGCCGCAGTTGAGCCGCAGGAGGCACTCAACGGGATGCCTGTCCACACGGGGCACACCCCGGCGCTATCACCTGACGGTACTTGTGCACACGACTTGGGACATCTGTGCACGCGAACTCGAACATCGACAGTCGTGATCGACTGAGCATGGGTCGGTGTAGCGAAACTGGTGTCAGGAATCAATGTGTCGCCCCGGGTCTTGTCGGACCCTTTCGCTACGTTCCCGCGCATGGGTCACCTGCTCGGCCACGCCCGGGTTTCCACCTCCGAGCAGAACGCCGACCTGCAGACCGACGAGGTCGAGGCGACCGGCTGCTGGAAGGTGTACGTCGACCACGCGTCGGGGTCTTTGGGCTGGCGGCCAGCTGGACGAAGTGCTGGGGCAGTGTGGCCGGGCGACACCCTGGTGGTCTAGCGGCTGGACCGGCTCGGCCGCTCGCTGCGGCACCTGATCAGCAGTGGGGGTGAGGCGAGGATGACGGCGACCGCGCCGTCGGTGGGGGCGACGCTGGACGCGACGTTGGAGCGGATCACCTACGCGAATGAGGACACCGGCTACACCGTCGCGAAGGTCGATCCCGGCCGCGGGGGTGACCTGGTCACCGTGGTCGGGTCGCTGCTGGGCGCCCAGCCCGGCGAGGCGCTGCGGCTGCGCGGCCGGTGGAGCGCCCACCCGCAGTACGGCCGGCAGTT
>DATCGK010000264.1:0-5997 GCA_036508975.1 Candidatus Limnocylindrales bacterium | reverse complement strand
GTGGACGCCGGCGTCTCCTCGAAGCGCAGCCCGATGCCGTGGCCGATCCCGTTCACGTGGTGGTCGCCGAGCCCGCGACCTCCCAGGACCTCGCCGGCGAGTGCGTCGAGGTCCGCGACGGTCGCGCCCGGGCGCATCGCGTCGCGCACGACGGCGATCAGGTCCGCGTAGGCATCCAGCAGCGAGCGCTGCCGCTCGTCCGGCCGGCCGAGCACGAAGGTCCGCGCGAGGTTGGCGCAGTAGCCGTCCACGACCGGCGTCAGGTCGATGACGACGAGGTCGCCGGTCCGCATCGGCGCGGGGCTGACCCGCCCGTGGAGCATGCACGTCTCGCGGCCCACGTTGACGTACACCGGGGTACTCGTTCGTTCGGCTCCGGCCCGCATCATCGTGTAGATCGCCTCGGTTGCGACCTCGTGCGCCGTCGCCCCGTCGCGCATCAGGGCACGGGCGCGGTCCATGCCGAGACCGGCGATCCGCTGTGCGGCGGTCATGCTGGCGAGCTCGGCCGGCTCCTTGACGGCCCGCAGCGGATCCATGATCGGGTCCGAGGACACCACCTCGACGCCGGGGTTGACCTTCTTGAACAGGTCCACGAGGAACGCGGGCGTCTCGAACCACTGCTGCATCGCGACACGGAACGGCGTCCCCGGTCCCGCCGCCCCGCGCTCGGCCTTGATGGCTCGCATGCGGGTCACGACGTCGTTGATCTGGCCGCCCACCGAGCCCCAGACCATGACGTCCCCGCCGCCCACGGCCTCGCGCATCTCCGCCTCCTCGGCGGTGAAGGCGATGACGGCGGGCGCGCCGTCGGCGGGGATGATCGCGCGCGGCTGCGTCCGGTCGAAGCCGAAGAACCAGCGGTAGTCGTCGTGGTTGAGCACGACGATGGCGCCCACCCCCTGCTCCCGCATGAGGGCCTGGGCCCGCTCGATCCGGTCGTGGCGGACGGGGGACGGCGATGAGGTGGTCATCGACCCATGGTGCCACGGCACGGTGTCGGGCTGGTGGTCCGGGCCTTCGCTAGACGGGCCTGTCAGGCGGTTGCAGCGGTTGGGCTACCGTGTGGCCATGACCACGACGCATGCGTTCTTTCCCAACCTGGCAGCCGAGGCTCCTGTCCCGGCTCGCGGCATCCACAGCCAGACGCTCTCGAACGAGGCCGGGGTCGAGCTGGTCCTGTTCGCGTTCGCCGCCGGCGAGCAGCTCGCCGAGCACACCTCAGCCCGCCCGGCCATCATCCACATCCTGTCCGGCGAGGGTGGCCTGACCGTCGGGGATGACGCCCTCGCCGCCATGCCCGGGACGTGGCTCCGGATGCCTGCCAACACGAAGCACAGCGTGGTCGCGCGCACCTCGCTGGTGATGGCCCTGTACCTGCTCCCGCCCGAGCGCTGAGGATCGCCGACCACGCCTGGGCCCTCGGGAGACACCACCGGATCATCGGCACCCCTGGCTCGACATGACGCCCGGCGACTGTCGGCTGCTCACGATGCTTCCATGGTGCTGGCGAGGGATCGGCAGCGGCATGGTTGTCGAGTTTGGTCGGGGCGAGAGGAGTGGCGACGACGATATCGATAAGCGCGACTGTCACCCTCGGTCCAGTGACGGCCGGGAACGCGGCGGGCCGTTGAGCGGGGCCGGTGCCCATCTCCGCGAGGCGGGAGCATGCAACGCCCTGGGCCGCGCACAGCCCAGGGGTCGGTCGGCCCGGCCGGGTGTCTGGGCGAGCCACCGGGATGACCCCCCGAGCCCTCCTGTCCGAGCCGGAAACTGTCCAAGAATCTTGACGCGGGCAATCGCGCATGGGCAGTGTGGCCGAGGCCGTGCGCCCGGCAGAGGTGCGGTCACTTGCACTTGGCCGCCTTCCGCAACGTTCCGGGATCAGCGGAGCATGTCGAGTCCGCAGGTCTCAGGCTCGCGGCCCACTCAGGGGACCCGGAGCACTCGCAACGGGTCTCGCCCCGCCGCGAGGAGCGCGGGCGGGATCGCCGCGCCACAGGACGCAAGGACGGCCAGGGTGCCGACGGCGAGGGCGAACCGAGGATCAGCGGGGCCGCCGAGCTGGGCAGACAGGTAGGCCCATCCCGCAATGGATCCAAGCGCCGCGCCCGCCAGCGCGGGCATGGCCGTCGCGGTCACCACGAGGAGCACCAGCTGGCTGCGGCTCGCCCCGAGCGCCCGACGCCGCCCGAAGTCCCGGCGCGCCCCCAGCGTCCAGGTGAAGACCACGATCCCGGCCAGGATCGCCGCCGACGCCAGGAGCGCCAGGACCAGCAATCGGTCCCGTCGGGCGACCTCGTCCCGGACGGACGCCCGCGCAGCCAGGAGTTCCGGGCTCCACTCGATCGAGACCGAGTCGCCGATCGCGCCGCCGATGAGGTCTCGCAGGTGGGCGCTCGTCTGCTCCACCCAGGCGACGTCGGAGACCGCCACGATGATCCGCTCGAGGGGCTGTTCCTCATCCTCGACCGGCACAATCGCGAACGTGTTGAGGGCGCCGAGCGGATAGACGGCCCGGAACCAGCCGACGACAGGCACGTTGATGGTGCTTAGCCAGCCGAACCCGCCCGCCAGGCCGAGTCGCCGGGCGCTCTCCTCGGACACGAAGGCGCCCGGGCGTGACGCCGCGCTGACCGCGACCGGAGCACGGATCGACCGCACGGCGCGCAGGGGAACGGGGCCGCCGCCACCCCCGGCCCTCACATCGCTTGCCCGTCCCAGGCCCAGGACCCACGCGACGCCCTCGAGCGAGGCGATCCTGTCAGCGGCCGCCGCGGGGAGACCAGGGCCGCCCGCCTCTGACACGATCGTCAGGATCCGGGAGCCTGCATCATCGAGGCGGTTCAGGACCGCCGCCTGGCCCTCCACGTTCCGCCCGGCAACGGCGAGCGCGGACGCCGGGACAACGAAGCCGAGGAGCAGCACGAGGCCTGTCACGGCCCGCGCGGCGAGGGCGACGCGGGCTGACTCGGCGAGGATCAGGCCGACTGCGCGGATCACAGCCGGAACACCCGGTCGCAGCGGCTGGCGAGCGCCTCGTCGTGCGTCACCAGCACCACGGCGGCGCCGGCGCCGGCCTGTCGGCTCAACTCGTCCTCCACGACCCGAGCGTTGGCCTGGTCGAGGTTTCCGGTCGGCTCGTCGGCAAGGATGATCGACGGCTCGTTGAGCAGCGCGCGGCACAGCGCAACCCGCTGTGCCTGGCCGCCCGAGAGGTTGGTCGCCGGACGCCCGGCCTCGACATCCACGCCCATCCGGTCCAGCAGCTCGCGTGCGCGCGCGAGCGCCGCCCTCCTCGGCGCGCCGCGGTAGACGGCGCCCTCGACGACGTTGTCGAGGACGGAGCGCCGGGGGTCGAGGAGGGCGTCCTGGAAGACGAAGCCGATCCGGGCCGCTCGCAGCGCGGACCGCTCGCCGTCCCCAAGGCGCTCGACAGGCTTCCCCGCGAGCCGCAGGTGGCCCGACCACGGGCGGACGAGGGTGCCCAGGACGTACAGCAGGGTCGACTTGCCGCTGCCCGAGGCCCCGACGACCGCGACCTTGTCGCCGGCCTCGATCGTCGCCGACCAGCCGCGGACCACCGGCCGCCCGCGGCTGTAGCCGAAGGTCAGGTCGCGCGCCTCGATCACGAGCCGGGCTCCGCGGGCAGGAGGATCGACGTGCCCGCGGCCAGGCCCTCGACGACCGCGAAGCCGTTGGCCTGCGCGGTGACGGTCACCTCGCGTCGGGTGCCGTCGGCCAGGCTGACCGCGACGGCCCCCGATGGCAGCTGGGTGAGCGCGGCGACCGGGAGCACGATCCCGCGCCGCTCGGGGACGACGACGACCGTGCCCGTGAGCTGGGTCTCGCCGTCGAGCGGAATGGCCGAGCAGGCGCCGCCGCACAGCGCACCCGTCAGGCTCGAGCTGTACTTCCCGTTGTCGGTCGGCTTCAGCGCCCCGGCCGTCCCCGCCCACGACCCGCCGTCCGACGCGCTGACCGTCACCGGCGTCCCCAGGACGACGTCCGCCGTCTGGGCGCTGTCGACGAGCACCGCGAACGAGGGCTGCGCCGCGAGCACGCTCGCGAACTCCATGCCTGGAGCGGCGCGGCTGCCGACCTTGGGCAGGATGGCGAGCCGCGCAGGCAGAGACGGCACGAACAGCAGGCTGCCCATCTCGATCGTCCCGTCCGCGACCGCCCCGATCGACTTCTGCCAGGCCTTCGCGGCGGTCAGCGTCGCCGCGTCGAAGAGCCCCGTGGGCGCGCGTTTCAGGAATCCCCCCGCGCGCAGCAGCGCCTGGAGCTGGCTCACGTCCGGGCCCCGGTCGTCTCGCTGGAGGGCCCGGAACATGGGGGTCGACCCCTGGGCGACCACGATCGGGCGGAGGTCGATCGTTGCCACCACCTCGCCGGCGTGCGCGAGGGCTCCCGGCTCGTGCCGCACGGCCGTCACCACGCCGTCGGCGCCGCCGAGGAGCGTCGCGTTGATGGGCCAGCTGGCGGTGACGGCGACCTGGACGACCCGGCCGACGGAGCCTTCGGCTACGGCGTACGTCTGGGTCGGGTGGGAGGCCGCCGGCAGCTCGGGCGGGACCAGGGCCGTCGATCCGGCCCAGTAGCCCAGAACAACCAATGCCGCGCAGACGAGGATTGCCGCGGAGACGCTCGCGAGACGACGCACGTCCTTCCCGCTCCCTACGGCAGGAACTCGAGGGTGCACTTCTCCTTGGCCTGGCTGAAGGCCCCGGCGTGCATCAGCGCGTCCGCGATGCCGTCGATCGGGAACCAGGTGTGTCCCGACCGCCAGCCCGACACGAACGTCTCGAAGGTTGGGGGATCATCGGGCGTGTACCCGAGGCCGATCAGGCAGTCGCGCTCCTGCCGATACCGGTCGTAGATCACCCGCAGGTCTGCGTCGGTCTGCGGCTTGCGATAGGGCGACAGCTGGCCGCACTCGTTCATGATCTGGGCGACCTTGTCCGACGGCAGATCGGACGTCATGCCATAGCCCGGCGCCCCGCTTGCCAGCCGCGAATCGTCCTTCCGCACCACCACCATGCCGCGATCAACCATGCACTGGATGTATGGCGGCCAGCCGCCGGCGGGGATCGGGATGCCGGACGCCACGGCGGCGCCCGGGGACGCACCCCCACCGGAAGGCGCGAGGCTCGGGCTCGGGCTCGGGAGCGGGCTCGCCGGCGCCAAGGGGTTCACGGCGGCCCCTCCGCAGCCGGCCAGCATCGCGCCCAGGAGCCACAGCCCGAGGACCAGCGCGGCGCCGGAGCGCACGCCATGAAGCACCATGCTCGACCGACCCGGATCAGATCTGCGAGGAACAGAAGGCGTACGTGTACTGAAAGTCGAGGAGCGGATTGGCCTGAGCCTTCCAACTGCCTCCGCGTAGTCGCGGCCTTGTCCCTCGTAGACGTGCATCAGGCCGTCGTAGTAGCCGTAGTAGTAGGGGGTCGAGATACCCGGCGCCACGCCCCAACCCAATCCGAGTAGCGAACCGTTAGGAAACTGTGCCTCGCACTCGAGCTGCAGCTGATGGTGCCGCTCTCTTGCTGCGTCGCCGTTACGAGGCTCGGACTGACGGAGCCGAGAGTGACTGACAAGGCCGCAGATGCGAACAACACGACCACTCGCCTCATCGATCTGCCTCCGTATCGGTGGCAGTAGCTTGGCCCCCCACGTGTGTTGACCATGGGTGCGGCACGAGCCTGTTGTCAAGGGCCAATTGGGCCGCGTGCTCGAGATTCAGGTTTCCGGTGCCCGGGGGCGCGGCTCTCGGGCCTACACGGATGAGCTCATGGGAGGGGTCTCGCGTCTGGGTGGGTTTACCGGACGCACCACGGGGCCGTTGCCCGTTCGGAGCGGGCCGGTGGTGCCAGCGGTAAACCCCCCCACCCTCGCGTCCCCCACTTGTGCGGGCCCCGAGGCGGGGCCGATGCAGTTGACGATATGGGGACCGGATGGGGCCCCCGATTGCCGTCCGGCCCTCAGTTGCCCTGC
>DATCGK010000263.1:0-4665 GCA_036508975.1 Candidatus Limnocylindrales bacterium | reverse complement strand
CGGCAGGATCCGGATCCGCCCCGCGGGCGCGCGTCGCGCCAGCCACGCCGCGGAAACGGTGCACAGCCCGCAGTCACCGTCGTACAGGAGGGTGGCGGGCGCGGTGGGCGCGGTGGGCGTGGCGATTGCCGGTAACGTGCGCTTCATCAGTATCCAGTTTCCGTCGGCAGGGCCGGGCTGTCAACTGGACGCCACGGACATGTCGAAGGACAAGAGCTCACGAGCCCAGCGGAATCGAACGACCCGCCGGGGACCGGCGGGCCGCGTGGAGAACCGGGAGCCGCGGACGCCCTGGCCCTAGACCTCCTTGAACTCCCCTTCGACCGTCTCGTCACCGGCGCCGGCGCCCGGCTCCGCGTCCGGCGAGCCCGAGCCGCCGTCGCCCTCGCTACCCGGCGCGCCATCGCCGGCCGCCGATGCGGCCGCCTGGTACGCGGCGGTGGACACGCGCGAGAGCGTCTCGACCAGCGTCGTCATCCCGGCGTTGATCGGGCCGACGTCGGAGCCCTTCAGCGCCTCCCTCAGGGAGGCAACCTGCGAATCCACGGCCGCGCGGTCCTCGGACGACACCTTGTCGCCCAGGTCCTTGATCGTCCGCTCGGCCTGGTAGGTCAGCTGCTCCGCCTGGTTGCGGAGCTCGACCTCCTCGCGCCGCTTCTTGTCCTCGTCGGCATGCGTCTCGGCCTCGCGCACCATCTTGTCGACGTCGTCCTTGGACAGCATCGAGGAGGCCGTGATCCGGACCTGCTGCTCCTTGGAGGTCGCCCGGTCCTTCGCCCTCACGTCGAGGATGCCGTTCGCGTCGATGTCGAACGTGACCTCGACCTGCGGGATGCCACGGGGTGCCGGCGGGATGCCGTCGAGGATGAACCGGCCGAGGGTCTTGTTGTCGTTGGCGAAGTCGCGCTCGCCCTGGAGGACGTGGATCTCGACCTGGCTCTGGCTGTCGGAGGCTGTCGAGAACACCTGCGACTTGGACGTCGGGATGGTCGTGTTGCGGTCGATCAGCCGGGTCATGACGCCGCCCAGGGTCTCGATACCCAGGGACAGCGGGGTGACGTCGAGGAGCAGGACGTCCTTCACCTCGCCGCCGAGCACCCCGGCCTGGATCGCGGCGCCGATCGCCACCACCTCGTCCGGGTTGACGCCCTTGTGGGGCTCCTTGCCGAACAGGCCCTTGACCATCTCCTGGACCGCGGGCATGCGGGTCATGCCGCCGACCAGGATCACCTCGTCGATCTGGCCCGCCTTGAGCCCGGAGTCCTTGATGGCCGCCAGGACCGGGCCCTTGGTCTTCTCGATCAGGTCGCGGACCAGGTCCTCGAGCTTGGCGCGGGAGAGGCTGATCACCAGGTGCTTCGGCCCGGAGGCGTCGGCGGTGATGTACGGCAGGTTGATCTCGGTCGAGGTGGTCGAGGAGAGCTCGATCTTCGCCTTCTCCGCGGCCTCCTTGAGGCGCTGGACCGCCTGCTGGTCCCTGGCCAGGTCGATGCCCTGGTCCTTCTTGAACTCGGCCAGCAGCCAGTCGATGACGCGCTGATCGAAGTCGTCCCCGCCCAGGTGCGTGTCGCCGTTGGTGGCCTTGACCTCGAACACGCCCTCGCCCAGCTCCAGGATCGAGATGTCGAAGGTGCCGCCGCCCAGGTCGTAGACCGCGATCTTCTCGTCGTGCTTCTTGTCCAGGCCGTAGGCCAGTGCGGACGCCGTGGGCTCGTTGATGATCCGCTTGACCTCGAGGCCCGCGATCCGCCCGGCGTCCTTGGTCGCCTGGCGCTGGGTGTCGTCGAAGTACGCGGGGACCGTGATGACCGCCTCGGTCACCTTCTCGCCCAGGTACGCCTCGGCGTCCGCCTTCAGCTTCTGGAGGACCATCGCGCTGATCTCGGGCGGCGTGTAGTGGCCGTCGCCGGCGACCACACGGATGCCGTCCGACTTGGGGTCCTTCTCCACGTTGTACGGGACGAGGCCCTTGGAGCGCTGGACCTCCGGGTCATCCCAGCGGCGGCCCATGAAGCGCTTGATCGAGTAGACGGTGTTGGTCGGGTTGGTGACGGCCTGGCGCTTGGCCAGCTGGCCGACCACGCGCTCGCCGGTCTTGCCGAAGCCGACGACCGAAGGCACCGTGCGGTTGCCTTCGGACGACGGGATGACGGTGGGCTCGCCGCCCTCCATCACCGCGACGACGCTGTTCGTCGTGCCGAGGTCGATGCCGATGATCTTGCCCATCTTGGGTCTGTCTCCTGATGTCGGGGTCGAGGGTGTGAAGCGTTCGGTTGGCTGGTGGTGGTCAGTTCACGAGGCCGGGCTTGGGGTTCGCCTTGTGATCGGAGGCGGGGTCCGCCTTGTGATCCGGGGCGGGGTCCGGAGCGGGAACCGGGGCAGGATCCGGGGCGGCGGCCACGGCGACCAGCGCCGGGCGGATGAGACGGTCCCGGAGGCGGTAGCCGCGCCGGACCTCCTCCACGATCTCGCCTTCCGCGCGCCCGGTGCCCGGGACGCTGACGATGGCCTCGTGCTCCCGGGGGTCGAAGGGGGTGCCGGGCGCCGCTTCGACCGCGGTGACGCCTTCGGTCTCGAGAAGCTGCCGGAGCTTGCGATCGATGGCGGCGATGCCCTCGGCCCAGGCGCTGTCGGCCAGGTCGGCGGGGCGCGTCTCGATGGCGCGGTCGAAGTCGTCGGCCAGGGCGAGGACCTTGGTGATCAGGTCCACGCCTGCGAGGCCGCGCTCCTGGTGACGCTCGTCCGCGGTGCGGCGGCGGAAGTTCGTGAACTCCGCACGTTCCCGCTGGAGGGCGGCGAGATAGTCATCGCGCTCGGCCTGGGCCTTCGCGACAGCCTCGTCGCGCTCGGCGCGGACGGCCTCCACCTGGGCGGCGGCAAGCGCCTCGGGCGAGGTGTCGAGTGCCTCGATGCGCTCCTCGGCGCGTGTCTTGCGGTTCATGGGTCTCCGGTGGTCGTGGGTCGAAGGTCGGGCTGTTGAGCGTCCAGGGGACGCGGGTCAGGCGTAGAGGTGGTCGATGAGCTCGTTCATGAGCCCCGAGATGAAGCGCACCGTGCCGATCGCCTGCGGGTATGCCATGCGCGTCGGACCGAGCACGCCGACGACGCCGACGGCGCGGCCGGGCCGTCCGTACGGCGCGAGGACCAGCGAGACGTCCGACATGTCCTCGGCCGGGTTCTCGTGGCCGATGAACACGCACACGCGGCCGGATCCGGCGACACCGTCGATCAGCTGGGCAAGATAGGCACGGTTCTCAAGGGCGGCGAACACGCGCCGGAGCTTCTCGCTCTGGGCGAACTCGGGCGCGGCCATCACGTTGAGCAGGCCGTCGCTGAACAACTCCTCGATCGCGGCGCCGTCGAACTCGTGGAGCGCCCGGACCACGCGCTCGCCGACGCGACGGGGGAGGTCCAGGGACCCGTCCGCCGGGTCCAGCGCCGCGAGCACCCGCTCGGCGTCCGGGGCGGTCAGGTTGTCGAGGAGCTCGTTGAGCCGGCTGGCGACCGCGGTCAGCTCCCCCTGGTCGGTGGCGTGGTCCAGCGTCACGAGCACCTGCTTGAGGGCACCCTCCCGGAGGACCAGGATCAGGCTCGCGAGCCGGTCGCTGATGGACACGAGGTCGAGACGGCGAAGGTGCGCCGAGGTCGGCTTGGCGGGGGTGGCGAGACCGGCCGCGCGCGTGACCGAGGCGAGCGTGGTGGCGGCGAGACGGAACCAGTGCTCGCTGGCGTACTCCACCTGGCCGAACTGGTGCCGGATCATGAGCTGCTCGACCGGTGGCAGCGGCACGTTGTCGGTGATGGACTCCACGAAGTAGCGGTAGCCCTGCTCGGTGGGGATGCGGCCCGCGGACGTGTGCGGGTGGGTGAGCAGGCCCGCGGCCTCGAGCTCCGCCAGCACCGCGCGGACCGTGGCGCTGGACACGCCGAGGCGGTAGCGCTCGACGAGGGCATGACTGCCGACGGGCGCCGCGCTGGTGACGTATTCCTCGATGACGGCCCGGAGGATCGCCTGCGATCGGAGGTCCAGGGGGCCGCTGGAGCGACGCACGCGACGCGCCATCTAGCCTCTCCTGCATTGGTTAGCACTCACACCATGAGAGTGCTAACTGCTCTGGCCAAAGTCTAGCGCTCGCCCCGCGGGGGTGTCAACGGACCGGGTCGGGTCCGTGACCGGGTCGGGTCAGGTGACGTCGGACCGGGCCGATGCGGCGAGGCACCAGGCCGCTGCGAGGATGGACTGAGGACCGGGGGCCAGGCGTGCCCGCCAACGAGCCTGATCGTTTCATGTGTACGTTCAGGGGAAGACCGGGGACAAGGCATCTCCCGAGCCGGTCCCGCCCGGACTTCCGGCCATCTTGTGCACGCCCCTGCACATGCAAGTGCATCGGTGTGGGCAAGGTCCGCCGCCCCTTGAACCACCGCCGGTGGGGACGGGGTTCGGCGGCTCGTTGCGCTGCGCGTGCACATGAAACGCGCACGCCCGGGTGAAGGGCACACGCCCGGGTGAAGGGCACACGCCCGGCGCCCATCGCGAGGACCTAGACAAGCCGGGCGAACAGCTCGTTCGAGAGGAGGCGGCCTCGTGTGGTGAGGCGCACCCGCTCGCCATCCCCGTCGAAGCGCTCCAGCAGCCCCATCCCCATCGCCCAGGCGATGTGCGGC
>DATCGK010000262.1:0-3627 GCA_036508975.1 Candidatus Limnocylindrales bacterium | reverse complement strand
GCACTGGAGGCCCCGGCAACGCAGCCGCTGCCTACGGCGGACTCGGTCGGGCGGGCGCGGCCTCGGGCAGGCTTGACGCCTACCTCGCCTGGGGTGCGCCGCCTCGGCCAAGCGGGCGCGGCCTCGCTCAGGTACTCCGCCTCGGCCAGGTGCGCCGCCTCGCTCAGGTACTCTGCCTCGGCCAGGTGCGCCGCCTCGCTCGGTACTCCGCCTCGGTCAGGCGGGCGCGGCCTCGGCCCCTTCGGCACGCTCGACGCCCTCGACCACCACCGCCTCGAGGACGCGGTCCTTCGGCATCTCGGGCAGGAGCAGGGTGAGGACGACGCCGATCAGGACGAAGCCGCTCGCAACGAACCCGGCGAGCCGGGTGGCGTCCACGAACGCGGACTCGATCGGCTCGACCGCCGCCGCGTACTGGGGCTCCGCCCGGATCACCACCAGCGCCTGGCCCGCGGACTGCTCCATCGCCGTGGCCACGCTGTCGATCGCCGCCGGCGGGATGCCCGGAATGGCCGACAGGTTCTCGTGGACCCCGTTGCCGAGCGCGGTGAACAGTACCGTGCCGAGGATCGCGATGCCCAGCGCGGACCCGACCTGGCGCATCGTGGAGTTCGCCCCCGATGCCAGTCCCGACCGCTCCGGCGGGATGTCCGAGAGGACGATGCTGGTCAGCTGCGCCGTCGCGAGGCCCACGCCGACCCCGTACACGAACAGCGGCAGGGCCAGTTGCAGGCCGGTCACGGTGGTGGAGATCAGCAGCGACGTGCTGATGATCCCGACGGCCTCGAGGAACATGCCCAGGGTCACTGCGCGCCGCGGGCCGTACTTGTGGGCCAGTCGTGCCGACATCGGCGCGGCGAAGAACGACCCGACCGCCAGGGCGAGGAACACGAGCCCGGTCTCGAACGCGGAGTACCCGGTGACCGCCTGGAGGTAGAGCGGGAGCGCGAACAGGAGCCCGAACTCGCCGAGGGAGACGATCGTGCCGGCCAGGTTCCCGTAGCGGAACGCGGGGTACAGCCACAGGCTCACGTCGAACAGGAAGAACTTGCCGGCCCGCGACCGGCGGCCCTCGACGACCAGGAACAGCGCCAGGGCCAGGAGACCGCCGACGAGGCAGAACGGGATGATCGACACCGACTCGAGCGGCCAGGTCCAGCCGAAGATCTCGAACGGCTTCGTGGGCGTCCACCAGCCGTAGCTGCGGCCCTCGATGAGGCCGAAGACGAACGCGCTGAGGCCGCCGGTGATGAGCACGAACCCGATGGGATCGAGACCGGACTTCGCGTTCTCGTCCTTCGACTCGCCGATGTAGCGGAGGGTGCCGAAGATCGCGATGAGCGCCACCGGGATGTTGATGAAGAACGCCCAGCGCCAGGACAGGTAGGTGGTCAGCCAGCCGCCGAGCAGCGGCCCGACCGCGGCCATGCCGCCGATGGTGGCGCCCCAGATGCCGAACGCGATGGCGCGGTCCCGGCCCCGGAAGTTCGTGTTCAGGATGGACTGCGTGGCGGGCAGGATCATCGCGCCGCCGACGCCCTGGAACACGCGGGCGAGGATCAGCATCTCACCCGACTGGGACAGGCCGGCCAGGACGGACGCAAACCCGAACACCACGAGACCGGCGAAGTAGAGCTTCCGGCGGCCGACCAGGTCGCCGATGCGCCCGAGCGTGATCAGGAGCGCCGCGAAGACCAGGGCGTAGATCGTGTTGATCCACTCGGCCGTGGTGGAGTCCATGTGCAGGTCCCGGATGATCGACGGGACGGCGACGTTCACGATCGTCGCGTCCACGATGATCATCGAGACGCCCAGGCTCAGCATGGCCAGCCCCAGCCAGCGGCCGCGGCCGGACTCGTGCATCGCCGCGGTCGCGGCCCCCGGTGACTCCACCGTCATGTGCTCCCCTGTGTGCTCGAGCCGATGCCGCGCGGGAGCGGCGCCATCCACGGTTCGCGTGACGTCGCAGCGCGGATGATTGGAGTCTGCCACGGGCCGGTGGGGAGGCGTGTCCCGCCCGAGGCGAACAGGCGAGCGCATCGTGACCGCACCCGAAGCGGACACAACCGGGCTGCTCTCCGCCCTCGCGGCGGCGCGCGCGGCGTATCCTCCGGCGATGGACCGCTGGCAGACGATCATCGAACCGTTCCGCATCCACGCCGTCGAGCCGATCCGGCTCACCACGGAGGCCGAGCGCGAGCGCGCCCTCGAGGCCGCCGGCTGGAACCTGTTCAACCTGCACGCCGACGACGTGCTCATCGACCTGCTGACCGACTCCGGCACCGGTGCCATGAGCCGGGACCAGTGGGCGGCCATTCAGCACGGCGACGAGAGCTATGCGGGCAGCCCGTCATGGTTCGTGTTCCTGGAGGCCGTGCAGAACCTGTTCGCGTTCAAGCACGTCATCCCCACCCACCAGGGGCGCGCCGCCGAGAAGATCCTGTTCAGCGCCATCGGCGGGCCCGGGAAGATCGTCCCCAGCAACACCCATTTCGACACGACCCGGGCCAACGTGGAGTTCACCGGCGCCGAGGCCGTGGACCTCGTGATCGCGGAGGGCCGACAGCCCGCCCTGATCCACCCGTTCAAGGGGAACATGGACATCGCGGCGCTCGAGGCGCTGTTGACCGCGCGCGGCGACGGCATCCCGGTCGTCATGGTCACCATCACCAACAACTCCGGCGGCGGCCAGCCGGTCAGCCTCGAGAACCTGCGCGCCGTCCGCGCGGTCTGCGACCGCTTCGGCAAGCCGCTCTTCCTGGACGGCTGCCGCTTCGCCGAGAACGCCTGGTTCATCAAGACCCGGGAGCCCGACCAGGGGAACCGTCCCGTCGTGGACATCATCCGCGAGATCGGGCGCCTGGCGGACGGCATGACGATGTCGGCCAAGAAGGACGGCATGGCCAACATCGGCGGCTGGCTGGCGATGAACGACGACGGCCTGGCCGAGAGCTGCCGCAACCTGCTGATCCTGACGGAGGGCTTCCCGACGTACGGTGGGCTGGCCGGCCGGGACCTCGAGGCCATCGCCCAGGGCCTCAGGGAGGTCGTGAGCGAGGACTACCTGCGGTACCGGATCGAGTCCACGGCGTACCTCGGCGACGCCCTGGTCGCGGCCGGCATCCCGTGCGTCCAGCCGTTCGGCGGCCACGCGGTCTACCTGGACGCCCGGGCGATGCTCCCCCACATCCCGCCGCTGGAGTACCCGGGCCAGGCGCTGGCGGTGGAGCTCTACCGCGCGGGCGGGATCCGGGGCTGCGAGATCGGGACCGTGATGTTCGGGCTGCACCCGGACGGGACCGAGACGCCGGGCCCCATGGACCTGGTCCGCCTCGCGATCCCGCGCCGGACGTACACCCAGAGCCACATCGACTACGTGATCGAGGTGGCGCGAGACGTGGCGTCGCGGTCGTCGGGCCTGCGCGGCTACCGGATCGCGAAGCAGCCGGCCCAGCTGCGGCACTTCACGGCGACGTTCTCGCCGCTGGGCTGAGTGGACCCGTGCCCAACCTGACCGGGAGCTCCAGTGAGCTCATCGCCTGGCTGACCGCCCATGGGCTTGCGCTCCTCCTCATCGCGGTCGCGCTGCTGTTCGCCTACCGGTGGACACGGCCCGCGATCCACCGG
>DATCGK010000261.1:0-6655 GCA_036508975.1 Candidatus Limnocylindrales bacterium | reverse complement strand
GCTCCAGCCGCTCCCGCCGCTCCCGCCCGCTCCGCGGCAGGAACCCCTCGAACGACCAGCGCGGGCCGGCAACACCGGAGGATGCCACGGCCGCCAGCACCGCCGAAGCCCCGGGGATCGCCACGACGGTGCCCCCGGCCGAGGCCCAGGCCGCTACCAGCCCCTCGCCCGGATCGGAGATGACGGGCGTCCCGGCGTCCGTGATGAGGGCCAGGTCCTGGCCACCGGCGAGGTGCGCGAGCAGCTCCCGCTCTCGGGCCGGGTCACTCTGCGCGTGGTAGCTCGTGGTGCGCGTCCCGATCTCGTACCGGTCCAGGAGCCGGTGGCTGACGCGAGTGTCCTCGGCGGCGATCAGCGGGACCGCGCGCAGGACCTCCAGGGCCCGGTACGTCACGTCGCCCAGGTTGCCGATGGGCGTGGCGACCACGTACAGCGTCCCGCCGGCAGCGCCCGTCCCGCCCGCCGCGCCCGACCCTTCGCCCGCCACCGGCCTGCGGGCCATCGTCAGGGCCGCGCCGAGGACCCGGGCCGGCGCCGCGGGTACAGGTAGTCCACGCCCGCGGTCCGGGGCCCGAGCTTCGCGATCGGCGGTACCTGGCGCTTGAACTCCGCACCCGCGACCATCCGGTCCACGCGCTCGATCATTGCCGGGTCGAACCCCTTGGCAACCAGCTCCTCGGTCGACCGCCGCTTGTCCACCCGCCAGAACAGCAGCCGGTCCAACTCCGGGTAGGAGAAGCCGGCCTCCGTCTCGTCGGTCTGGCCGGGCCACAGGTCCGCGGACGGCGCCTTGCGGATGATCGCCTCGGGCACGCCGATGGCCGCCGAGAGCTGCCGGACCTGGCTCTTGTACAGGTCGCCGACCGGGTTGAAGGCGCAGGCGGAGTCGCCGAACAGCGTCGTGTAGCCGATCAGCGACTCGGTCTTGTTCCCGGTGCCGACGACGAGCCCCCGCCACGAGACACTCCGGTCGTAAAGCACGGCCATCCGCATCCGGGCCATGAAGTTGCCGCGACGCAGCGGGGCCGCCTCGAGGGCCGACGGGCCGCCCTCGCCGGGCACGCCGTCATGCCCGAAGTACCCGTCCACCATCGCGCTGATCCCGACCAGCTCCACGGCGCAGCCAAGGTCCGAGACGACGGCCTCGGCGTCGCCGCGCGAGGCGGGCGAGGAGGCGCTGTACGGCATCATCACGCACAGGAGCCGCTCCGCCCCGATCGCCTCCGTCACGAGGTAGGCGACCAGCGCCGAGTCGATGCCGCCCGAGAGGCCCAGCACCGCCCTCTCGAACCCCGCTTGCTTCAACTGTCCCCGGACGAAGGCCGCGATCGCCTTGCGCGCGACATCGGTGTCGATCGCGAGCTCTTCCGGCAGGACGAACAGGGGCTCACCCGCAGCGCCGGCACCGCCGGCCGCCGGAACCCCGTCCCCCTGAGTCCCGGTCGCCGGAGCCCCAGCCGCCGCGGTCCTGTCGTCGCTCACGGCTCCACCGCCACGTCCGGGCCGGCCGCGGCGCCCGTCTCGGCCGTCCCGTCGGCGGCCAGGCCAGCGCGCTCCGCGATCAGGCGGCGCCACTCTCGGACGACCAGCTCCGGGCGCTCGTCGCGCAGCAGCGGCAGCGCGATCCGCTCGCGCCGCACGTCGGCAAGGTCCGCGTCCACCATGAACAGCCCCTCGTCGAACATCGGCGCCTCGAAGACCGTCGCGCCGGTGGGCCCGATCACCTCGGACCCGCCCCAGAACGAGAGCGACTCGTCCACGCCCACGCGGTTGCAGAACACCACGAACGACGTCGTCAGCTGCGCGTAGGCCCGCATCAGCGTCCGCCAGGAGGTCGCCGTCCCGAGGCCCACCTCGTTGCTCATCGCCAGGTCCCGCCCCGGGGACGACGACACGTTGACCAGGATCTGCGCGCCGTCGAGCGCCAGGAGCTGCGGCGTGGAGAGGTGCCAGAAGTCCTCGCACACGGCCAGGCCGATGCCGACACCCAGGCGGGACGGGACCGCGCGGATCACGTCGCCCGGCGCGAAGAACCGCCGCTCGTCGAACATGCCGTACGTGGGCAGGTGGATCTTGCGGTGGACGTGCTGGATCGCCCCATCCTCCAGCAGCGCCGCGACGATGAACAGCCGGTGGTCGGCAGACTCCTCCACGAAGGACACGACGGCGGACAGCCCCGCGGTTGCCGCCGCCAGCTCCGCGAGGCGCGGGTCGTCCAGGCGCAGCGCCACCTCGGCGGCGAGATCCTGGAGCAGGTACCCGGTCAGCCCAAGCTCCGGGAACACGACCAGGCCGGCGCCCGCGTCCCGTGCCTCGGCTAGCAGCTCGTGGTGGCGCGCGAAGTTGACCTCGAGGTCCCCGAGGCGCGGGGCGGTCTGGGCGAGCGCGATCCGGAGCGGTTGCACGCGCCGAGTCTAAGCCTCGTCGGACCGGGGCGGGCCCGCGGGCGCACGAGCCGGCCGCCCGGCGAGTCGCTCCCGACGCGCGCCGGCACGGTGCTGATAGGCTGTGGCGGATGCCGTCGCCGCGCCGGACCCTGATCGTGCTCCTGGCTGCGGCCCTCGTTGGGGGCGCCTGCGGGTCGGACCCCTCCGTGACGGAGGTCCCGTCGGGGGGAGCTCCCACGACATCGCCGGCCGAGACGCCCGCCGCCACGGAGATCACCTTCGCGCCCTCGGCGTGGCCCGCCAACGGCTCCGCCTGTGACGACCCGGCCTACGCGGGTCGCCTCGGACGCATCGAGGCGCCGGACACCCTGACCGTGGTGTTCAGCCTGTGCGCCCCGGACGGTGCGTTCCGGACACGGCTGGCCCACCCGTCCCTGGCCGTCGTGGACGCGACGGCCATCGCCCGCCTCGCCGCCGATGGGGACGCCGGGCGGACGGTGGCCGGGACCGGGCCCTATCGGATCGAGGGGTGGCGGGAGGGCAACGTCGAGCTCGCGCTGGCCGCGCCCGGGACCGACACCGGCCTCCTCGACACTGTGGTGATCGGGTGGCAGCCGGACGCGGCGGCCCGCGCCGCGTCCGTCCTGGGCGCAACCGTGGACGGGATCGACAGTCCCGATGCCGCGGTGGCCGAGACGATGGCCACGCAGCCGGAGGTCGCCGTCCTCCCCCGTCCGGACCTGGCCACCGCCTACCTCGGCTTCGGGTCCGGGACCGCATTCGCGACCGTCCGCGTCCGCCGCGCGATCGCCATGGGCCTCGACCCCAATGCCCTCGCGGCGGCATTCGGCCCGGGCTCGATCGCGGCGACGGCCACCGCCCCGTGCTCGGTCGCCGGCGGCTGCGGGGGTCACCCCTGGTGGACGTTCGACGCGCCGGCGGCCGCCGCCGCGCTCGCCGCCGCCAAGTTTGATCTCAAGACCACGTACCCCCTGCTGGTCCCGGACGCGCCCACGCCAGGGCTGCCCGATCCGGCCGCCGCAGCGGCCGCGGTCCAGGCCCAGCTGAAGGCGAACCTGGGGCTCCTGGTCGAGCCGGAGGTCGTCCCGGCCGCCACGTTCGCCGCAGACCTGGCCGCCCGCAGCATCGACGGTCTCTACCTGTCCGGCGTCACCTCCTCGCTCGCGGACGCCTCGGGGTTCCTCGAGCCGCTCTTCGGGCGGTCCGTCACCACGACCGCGGCCGGACGTGCGACGGGTGTCGCCAACGCCCTCGAGACGCTGGCGCGCACCACCGGGACAGCCGCCCGGGCCGCCGTCCTCGCCACGGCCAACGACGCCGTCCGGGCGACCGTCGCGATCTCGCCGCTCGTGCACCCGGGCTCCGTGGCCGTCTACCGGTCGGACGTCACGGGGGTCGCCGTCTCGCCGCTCGGCCTGGACGCCCTCGGCTCCTTCGTGCCGGGCGATCGCCACCAGCTCGTCTATCTCGGTGCGAGCGAACCGGGCGGTGCCTGGTGCGGCAACCAGACCACCCTCGACGCCTTCCGCCTGTGCGGCCTCGTGACCGACGGACTGTACGGGTTCGCGCCGGGGACCCTGGACCCGGAGCCCCGCCTGGCGGTCCGGTGCACCCCGAACACCGACGCGACGATCTGGACGTGCCGGCTGCGCCCGGGCGTGACCTTCGGGGACGGGATGCGCCTCGACGCCGGGGACGTGCTGGCGTCGTTCGTCGCCCAGTGGGATGGCAGCAGCCCGTTGCGGACGGCCGGACCACCGGGAGCCTTCGCGAGCTGGGACGCGCTGTTCGGCGGGCCCGCCGGCGGATAGCGGACCTCAGGTCCCGGCGAACCAGTCCTCACCGTTCCAGGTGGAGCCGGCCTGGGTGCCGTTCGCGACGTAGTTGCCGATGCGCGGGCCGGCGAGCTCCACGTTCCTGCGGTAGTAGAGCGGGATCTCGACGGCCTTCTCCACGTAGACCTTCTGGAAGGTCGCCATGGCGTCCCGGATCACCGCAAAATCGACGCTGCCCTTGACCGCCCCCAGGGCGGCATCGAGGTCCGGGTCGTCGACCCGGGCGTCGTTCACGCCATCCGGATGGAACTGGGTGCTGGAGTAGGTGGAGTAGTTCCCCAGCGGGTCGATTGACGGCCTGAACGCGTGCTCGGCAAGGTCGAAGTTGCTGGTCGACAGCGCACAGGGCGTGTCGAGGGTGGCTTCGGTGTAGTCGGCGAAGATGTCCTTGGCATCAACCGCGTGGATAACGCTGTCGATGCCGATGGCCTTCAGCCACGAGGCGATCAGCGCGAGGGTGTCCTCGCGAACCGTGCGGGTCGACGTGCAGAGCTCGATCTTCGCCCGGACGCCGTCCCTGGCGCGGATACCGTCGGCCCCCTTCACCCAGCCGGCCGCGTCGAGGATCGAGCTCGCCTTCACGGGATCGAAGGTGGCCGGGGCCTGGTCCGCGAAATACCACGCCAGCGGGCTGACGTTCGTGTTGGCGACCTGGACGTTGCCGCCAAGGAGGCGGGTGTTGATCGCGTTCCTGTCGATGGCGTAGGCGATGGCCTCGCGCATCGCCGGGTCGGCCATCGGGCAGCCGGCCCCGCGATCGGCCACGGCGGCGTTGCGCGAGCAGCCGCCGTTCCTGGTCGACGCGTTGAAGTCGGCCGCCGGCGACCAGTTCAGGCGCAGGGCCTCGTACCCGAGGCCAGGGATGGCGCTCACCTGGTCACCGAGGTCCTGCACCTTCGGGATATCCGAGTCCTGGAGGTCGAAGGCGACATCGATCTCGCCGGCGCGGAAGCCCGCGATCATGGCATCGGCGTCCGTGTACCACTTGAAGACGATGCTGTCGAGGTATGGGGGCCGCCCGGTGGCCGGGTTGACGAAGTTGTCGTTGCGCGCGAGCCGCAGCGCGCCCAGCGGCGTGACGGACTCGATCCTGAACGGCCCGCTGACGGGCATTCGGGCAACCTGGTCCGGGCGGAACCCGGCGCCCTTGACCTGGTCGGCGATCGGGATGGAGGCCAGGGCGTGGCGCGGCAGCGGCGCCGTCATGAGCGTCAGGTACCCCCCGTAGACCCTGCGGAAGTGCCAGATCATGTCCGTGGCGGACGCGCACTCGAAGCTCGTGATGTCCTCGAAGCCGGTCCTGGTCGCGACGTTGCCGCTGGTCATCACCCACTCCCACGCGTACTTGAAGTCGTCGCAGGTGAGGGGCTGGCCGTCCGACCACCGGAGCCCGTCCCGGATCCTCCAGGTGACGGTCATGACGTCACCACCCTGGCCGAGCGCCACGCCAACGTTGGCGGTCGTCGGGATCGGCTCGGCCGCGAGTTGTGGGACGTACCTGGCGTCACTGTCCACGGTCAGCAGGGAGTGCCACACGAGCGAGGCGACGTTGGCTTCCGTCACCTGGGTCAGGTAGTACGGGTTGAGCTGGGTGGCTTCCTGCCAGTCACCGATGACGATCGAGCCGCCGGCAATGCCTGCCGTTGGGGCGTCGGTGCTGCCGAACAGGTCGACCGCCGGCACGGGTGTCGCCGTCGGGGCCGGGGGCTGCGTTGCCGGGGCCATCGTGGGCGCTGCCGTCACCGGCGCTGCCGTGGGCGCCGGCGTGATGGTGGTGCTGCCGCAGGCGGCGACCAGTACGGTCGCTCCCGCCAGCAGGCTCACCAGTCGCCGCACCAGGGCTCCTCCCCGTCGTCACGGCCCCCGTCGTCACGGCCCCCGTTGTCAACCCCCCGCGGCGGCAACCTCGGGCGCGGTGTGGTCTCGGATTGCAGCAGGCGCCGAATGCACGACACCCTCGGGCGGGGTCACGATTGGGAAGTGGCACGCGACCTTGTGACCGGGTGCCACGTCCACCAGCGGGGGCACCTCGACCCGGCAGCGCTCCTGCGCCTGGAAGCAGCGGGTGTTGAAGACGCAGCCGCTCGGCGGGCTGATCGGGCTGGGCAGGTCGCCCTCCAGCAGGATCCGCTTGCGCTCCCGCTGGCGCTCGGGATCCGGGATCGGCACGGCCGAGAGGAGGGAGTGCGTGTACGGGTGGAGCGGCTGCGAGTAGATGATCCCGCGAGGCGCGGTCTCCATGATGTGCCCGAGGTACATGACCGCGACCCGCTCGGAGATCTGCCGGACGACGGCGAGGTCGTGGGCGATGAACAGGTAGGCGACGCCGAACTCGTCCTGCAGGTCCCGGAGCAGGTTGAGGATCTGGGCCTGGATCGAGACGTCGAGGGCGGAGACCGGCTCGTCGCAGAC
>DATCGK010000260.1:0-3102 GCA_036508975.1 Candidatus Limnocylindrales bacterium | reverse complement strand
CCGTGCTCCGCCCGGAGCGGCAGGACCACCTCGCGGTGTGCATCCTCCAGCGCCCGCGGACCCAGCCCGGCCGGCACGCCGATGATCATCTCCGTCGCCCCGGCCGCGGCGAGCGCCCGCGCCTGCTCCAGCGCCCGGGCGCGGGACGCGGCATCCGCACCCGTGTGCACCTGCCCCACGATCTCGAACCCGGCCGGGTCCCTGCCCTCCGCCTCCAGCGCGCGCAGGATTGCCTCGCGCCGGTCCGAGAAGTAGGCCACGTCGCCGGCCTCGGTCCCGGTGAGCAGCCAGCCGGCGGCCCTCCGTGCCGCCAGCGCGATGCCCCGAGGCTTCTGCCCGCCCAGGAAGATCGGCGGGCCGCCGGGGGTCAGCGGCGCGGGGGCGTTGACGGCACCCGCGAGCGGGTAGAACGGGTCGGGACGCGTGACCCCGGGCGCCGAGGCGGCCCCGGGCGAGAACAGCAGCGACAGCACCTCCACCGCCGAGGCCAGCCGGTCGATCCGCTCGCCGATCGGCGGCAGCGGGATCCCGAAGGGCTCGTGCTCGCCCTCGAACCAGCCGGCGCCCAGGCCCAGCACGAACCGCCCGCCGCCGCCTATCGCGTGGTCCATGACGGTCGCCGCCTTCGCCAGCAGCACCGGGTGGCGGAACGTGTTGGACAGCACGGCGTGGCCAACGCGGATGCCCGGCACGTGGTGGACCAGCGTCGCGAGGAGCGTGACCGCCTCCAGGGACGAGCCCGGGCTCACCTGATCCAGGTCCGTGAGGTGGTCGTTCATCCAGGCGCCGTCGAACCCGCCCAGCTGCCCGGCCAGGGCCCACGTGGCGTCGAGCGTGGCCCAGTCCACGCGCTGCGGCGAGGTCTTGAACGAGATGCGCAGGGGCACGGCGTCGTCCCTCCTTCGTGCCGGGTCGGACCGGGTTCGCCCCGGGCGCCGTCGTCAGCCCTCGGTGCGCGAGGCCAGCGTCTTCCGCAGCTGTGCGCCGCTGGTGATCGCGCCCTCGGACGCGGACGAGACCAGCGCCGCGTACTTGGCCATGACGCCGGTCGTGTAGTTCGGTGCAGGCGGGGTCCAGCGGGCGCGCCGCTCGGCCAGCACGGATGCCTCGACCTCGAGGTTGAGCTCCTTCGCATCGGCGTCCACGGTGATCATGTCGCCTTCCTCGACCAGCGCGATCGGTCCGCCGACCGCCGCCTCCGGGGCCACGTGCCCGATCATGAGCCCGTGGGTCCCGCCGGAGAACCGGCCGTCCGTGAGCAGCGCGACTTGCTCGCCCAGGCCCTCGCCGACGAGCGCGCCGGTGACGCTCAGCATCTCCTGCATGCCGGGGCCGCCGATCGGGCCCTCGTATCTGATGACGACGACGTCGCCCTCGTGGATCTTCCGCTCGCGGACGGCGGCGAAGCACGCGACCTCGGAATCGAACACGCGGGCCGGGCCGCGATGGTGGCGGCGCTCATGGCCGGCCAGCTTGACGACGGAGCCCTCCGGGGCCAGCGAGCCCTTCAGGATCGTGAGCCCACCGAACGGCTTGATGGGTGTCTCGATCGGTTTGACAACCGGCTGGCCCTCCGTCTCCACGGTGTCGGCGGCGATCTTCGCGATCGTCCGCCCGTCCACGTTGCGTGCGTCGCCATGGAGGTGGCCGCCCTTGAGCAGCTCGCGCATGACGAGGCCCACGCCGCCCGCGTCGTACAGGTCCGCGGCCAGGTACCGGCCGCCGGGGCGCATGTCCGCGATCAGGGGCGTGCGGTCCGCGACGACGGCGAAGTCGTCGATCGTGAGCGGGATGCCGAACTCGGCCGCGATCGCCGGCATGTGGAGGACGGCGTTGGTGCTGCCGCCGGTCGCCGCCACGGATGCGATCGCGTTCTCGAGCGCGTCGCGGGTGACGATGTCCTTGGGCCGGATGTCGTGGTGGACGAGGGTCATGACGAGCTCGCCCGCCCGGCGAGCTGCCTCGTCCTTCTTCGGGTCTTCGGCGGGAATGCCGTTGAGGCCGGCGGGCGAGAGGCCCAGGAACTCCATGACCGTGGACATCGTGTTGGCGGTGAACTGGCCGCCGCAGGCGCCGGCGCCGGGGCAGGCGCCGTTCTCCGCCTCGTACAGCTCGTCCAGCGTGATCTTCCCGGCGCGGTAGGCGCCGATCGCCTCGAACACCGTGACCACGTCCGCGGGCTTGCCCTTGTAGGTGCCGGGCAGGATCGTGCCGTTGTAGAGGACGAGGCCCGGGATGTCGAGCCGCCCCAGGGCCATTGCCGCGGCCGGGATCGTCTTGTCGCAGCCGACGAGGCAGACGAGGCCGTCGAACAGGTGGCCGCGCGCGACCAGCTCGATCGAGTCCGCGATGATCTCGCGGCTGACGAGGGACGCCTTCATGCCCTCGGTGCCCATCGACACGCCGTCCGAGATGGAGATCGTGTTGAACTCCATCGGCGTGCCGCCCGCGGCGCGGATCCCCTGCTTGACGAACTCCGCCAGCCGCCGCTGGTTGAGGTTGCAGGGCATCGTCTCGATCCAGGTCGTCGCGACGCCGATGATCGGCTGGGCGAGGTCCTCATCGGTGAAGCCCACGGCCTTGAGCATCGCCCGGGCCGCGGCGCGGTCGGGTCCGTCGGTCAGCGCATGGCTGTGACGCTTGCCGGGGTCGGTGGGGCGGTCGTACGGGAGCGGGCGGTCGGCGGCCATGGGGTCCTCGCGGGGCGTTCGGGGCGGAGGTCGTGCGCCGCCAAGTATGGCCCGGACGCGTCCGCCGGTGCTTTCGCTCAGCCGGCCGGCAGGCGGCTCGACGTCCACGCCTCGACCACGCCCTGCAGGGTGGGCAGGGCCAGCGCCCCGCCGCCGAGCACCGCGTCATGGAAGCCGCGAATGTCGAACGCGGCCCCGAGACGCATCTCGGCCTCGGCGCGGAGGCGCAGGATCTCGAGCTGTCCCGTCTTGTAGCCGAGTGCCTGGCCGGGCAGGACGATGTACCGGTCGACCTCGTTGGCGATGTTGTTGGGTGCCAGGGCCGTGTGCGCGAGCATGAACCGGACGGCCCGCTCTCGAGGCCATCCCATCGCATGCAGGCCGGTGTCCACGACGAGTCGCGCCGCTCGCC
>DATCGK010000259.1:0-2967 GCA_036508975.1 Candidatus Limnocylindrales bacterium | reverse complement strand
CGGCTCCGTCTGATCTCGTTGATCCTGGCTGAGGGGGAAGCCCGGGTGGGTGATCTGGGCACCGAGTTCGAGCTGTCCCAGCCGACCATCACCCACCACCTGAACGTCCTCTTCGACGCCGGACTGGTGGTCCGGACCAGGCACGGCAACCGTGTGCTCTACAGGGCGAACCCGGCGACGCTCGCCGCGGCAGCCGCCACCATCACCCCCGGGCCCTCGACCCCGCCGCCGGCCCGTTGGGCGCCGCCACCCGAAGGCAAGGCGCTCCCAGGCCTGACGTGGGACGCCGCCGAGCGCACCCTGGCCCGCGGCATCGAGGACCTCGGGTTCCGCTACGCGGGCAGCTTCAACACCGAGACCATCGACCGGTACGTCCACGAGTCGTACCAGACGCTGTACCGGACCGCGCGGGTCAAGACCCACCTGCCCATCCTCGCGCTGCGGTTCGCGGCCGAACGGCTGACCGCACTGGCCCAGGCGACCGACCGCATCGCCAAGCCCGTACCCGAGGTGCTCTTCGTCTGCACCCAGAACTCAGGACGCTCCCAGATGGCGGCCGCATTGCTCGATCGCCTCGGCGGGACCAAGGTCCACGTCCGCTCCGCCGGATCCCTGCCCGCCGGCGAGGTGAACCCGACAGTCGCCCACGTGATGACCCAGCGCGGCTTCGACCTGGCCGCGGAGTTCCCCAAGCCGATCACCGACGACTTCATCCGGGCCGCCGACGTCGTGATCACGATGGGCTGCGGCGACGCCTGCCCCATCTACCCCGGTCGGCGCTACCTCGACTGGGACCTGCCCGACCCCGCCGACCAAACCCCACAGATCGTGACCGCCATCGCCGACCGCATCGAGACCAAAGTCCGCCAGCTCCTCGCCGAGCTCGGCATCGAACCAGCAAAGGACCCCTCGTGACCCACAAGCCCACCGTCCTGTTCGTCTGCATCCACAACGCCGGACGGTCCCAGATGGCCGCCGGCTACCTTCGCCACCTCGGCGAAGGCCGCATCGAGGTGTTGTCGGCAGGCTCAGCGCCTGCCGATTCCATCAACCCCGCCGTCCGGGAAGCGATGCTCGAGGAGGGCATCGACCTCTCGGCCGAGAAGCCCAAGATCCTCACGACCGAAGCCGTCAAAGCGTCCGACGTGGTCGTCACCATGGGCTGCGGCGACACCTGCCCGTACTACCCCGGCAAGCGGTACGAGGACTGGGTGCTCCAAGACCCGGCAGGCCAAGGCATCGACGCCGTACGCCCCATCCGCAACGAGATCAAGGCCCGGGTCACAGCCCTCATCGCCGAGCTCGTCCCCGCCGCCTAACCGGCCCCCGAGGCAGACCGACCGGACGCGTCCTGGCCTCCTGCCCGTCACCCGTCCGACTCATCCCAGTGCCACCGTTCAGTGGAGGTTCCCCATGCCCAACACAGCCCTTCCGGCCCAGCCTGGATCCGTACCGAGTCATTCACCTCGGCGGCTCGTCATCGTCGGCGCTGTGGCCGCCGGCACCTCCGTGGGCGCGAAGGCTCGCCGAAACGACGAAGAGCTCGAGATCGTCGTGTACGACCGCGACCGTGACATCTCGTACTCCGGCTGCGGCATCCCTTATTACGTCGGCGGTCAGGTTGCCGATGCAGAGGAGCTCCACCCGCGAGACCCGGCATGGTTCGCCAAGCGCTACAACATGGAGATCCGTACCGGGCATGAGGTCATCACTGTCGACCACCCCGCACGGACGATGCGGGTCCGTGACCTCGCCACCGGTTCGGAGTTCACCGACACCTACGACACACTCGTCCTCGCCACGGGCGCCCGCAGCATCATCCCGCCCATCCCCGGTGTTCAGGCGCCGGGAGTGTTCACCGTTCGCAATGTGCAGAACGCCGAAGCCATCCGGGCCTGGATCCTGGCTAGGCGACCAAAGAACGCCGTGGTCGTCGGGTCCGGTTTCATCGGGCTGGAGATGGCCGAGCAGCTCACTGAGTCGGGCATCCAGGTGGCCAGGGTCGAGCGGCTGCCTCAGGTGATGCCGGCCCTCGACGCCGACATGGCGTACCGGGTCGAGGAGGAACTCGTCCGCCGTGGCGTCGAGGTTCGCCTTGCCAGCACGGTGACCGCCATTGACGCGAACGATGACTCAGTCACCGGCGTGCGCCTGGACAACGGAGACGTCCTCGCCGCTGACCTTGTCATCCTCTCGGTCGGCGTACGACCCGACACCAGCCTCGCGCTCCAAGTCGGTGCCGAGCTCGGCCCGACCGGCGCCATCAAGGTCGACAAGCACATGCGCACCTCAGTCGATGGCGTATACGCCGTCGGCGACGCAGCCGAAAGCTACTCGCTGATCACCGGAGCTCCGCTGTGGCGCCCTCTCGGCTCGACCGCCAACAAGATGGGCCGGATCGCAGGGGACGTGATCACCGGGGGCACCCTCGCCCACCGCGGCATCCTCGGGACCGGCATCGTCCGAGTGTTCGACCTGGCCGTCGCTCACACCGGGCTGACCGAAACCGACGCGAAGGCACAAGGCTTCGACATCGACGTCATCCACAACATCAAGCCAGCGCACGCCGCGTACATCGGCGGGCGCGAGCTGATCATCAAAGCCATCGCCGAGCGCGGCACCGGAACAATCCTCGGCGCCCAGATCGTCGGCCCCCAAGGAGTGGACAAGCGCATCGACGTCCTCGCGACCGCGATCAGCTTCGGCGCACACGCGGAGGATCTGTTCCACCTCGACCTGGCCTACTCTCCACCCTTCGCGACCA
Organism: Candidatus Limnocylindrales bacterium; assembly: GCA_036508975.1. Classification (GTDB taxonomy): domain Bacteria; phylum Chloroflexota; class Limnocylindria; order Limnocylindrales; family CSP1-4; genus CAIXZV01. The sequence continues at coordinate 203 of DATCGK010000259.1, read as the reverse complement.
CCAAGGACCCCATCCACTACACCGGGATGGCACTCGCGAACGCCATCGACGGCACAGCCCCACTCATCACCCCCAGCGATCTGGACGCTCGCCGCAACGGCGGGGAACCGCTCCAAGTCATCGATGTCCGCTCGTCCAAGGACTACTCGAAGAGCCACGTCCCAGGAGCCGTCAACATCCCCTTGGCCGACCTTCGCGCGCAA
>DATCGK010000258.1:0-4317 GCA_036508975.1 Candidatus Limnocylindrales bacterium | reverse complement strand
AGCGGCATGCTGCCTCCCAGCGCGCGTCGGTGCGCCTGGTCGACGTGAGCCGGGTCGTCGGTCGCCAGTTCGTCCACGACCCGAGAATGATGAGCGCGGACGCCTTTCATCCGTCGGCGACCGGTTATGGGCGGATCGCGGATGCCCTGGCACCGACCGTGCTGGCAGTCCTGCGCGCATCTGAACCGTAGGGAAGGGTCCTTGTGCCGGACCTCGTCAACGAGTGGGGCGTGGCGCGTGCGTTCTGTCGCCGCGTTCCCTGGCGACGAGCAGGTGGCAGGAGATCCGGGCGTACGACGCCAGCCATGCCGGCACGTCGGACGCAGGCGCGACCGTCGAGATCCGCTCGCCCATCGCGTTTCGCCGGATCGTGTTGGCGCGGGGCGAACTGGGCTTGGCGCGGGCCGCAGGCCGCGGGCGACAGACGGGCTTCACCTCGGTCCGGGTGCGCTGACGGGGGTTCCGTGGGCAGCCGAGGCGCCTGGCCGGACCATCGGGACGATCGCCCTGGTTCGAACGATGTCGGTGATGCGCACCGGTCGTGCCGCACCGGGCGTCGCTCGACGGCCCTGGAGTTGGTGCGGTAGTCGTTGACGCCCTGTGCCAAGCCCGTGTCTGTTCGATATGGGTCGTGTCTGTCGGCGGTGAAGAGCACGAGGGTGCCGGCGCCCCGGTCTTTGCGGCTACCGCTCAGGCGAGTGAGAGGAACACCTTCTCCAACTTGAGCGTCTCCATCGTCTCCTTGCCGCCGGAGTCGGCCAGGCACTGCTTGCGCCCGGAGGCGGTGAGGGCGAAGCCCGTCCGGTCAAGGGCGCGGTCCGGCCGCTGGTTCGAGACCGTCAACGAGGCGCCACATAACGGTCGTTAAGCGACGCCACGTAGCGACGAGCGCCGCTACATCAGCAGTTCGCCCCTGCTCGTGGCGATCCGCTGAGCAGACCCGACGATTGCGGGGTCCCGGTGGGCGCAGCGCGGCCTGACGCTGAGCGCGAGCATCGCTCATCCCCGCGCGCTGGGACCCTCAGGTCAGTACTCGGCGGGGTCTGCGGGCTCGGTGGAGCTACCCAGGGGGCGGAGGCCTTCGGGCAGGTCAGGCAAGGTGAAGGAGTAGCGGCCGAGCATGTTGATGTGGTGGCGCGCGAATGGGGACAGGCGAGCGAGGTCCTCGTCGCGAACGTCGAAGCCTTCGGTGCGCAACTGTGTCACGGCGGCGTCCATGTAGCGGGTGTTGAACAGCACCACGGCGTTCAGGACCAGGCCCAGGGCGCCGATCTGGTCCTCCATGCCGTCGTGGTAGCGCTGGTAGAGAAGCCCGAGACGACCGTGGAAGATCTTGCGGGCCAGGGCGTGGCGGCCTTCTTGCAGGTTGGCCTGGGCCTTGATCTGGTGCCGGTAGCCGGGGTCGTCGGCCAAACGCAGGATGTGCAGCGTCTTGGCGATCCGCCCGTAGTGGGCGATGGCGTCGCCCAGCACGGTGGGGCGCCCGTCGCGGGAGAACATGCGGATCACGTCGTAGGCGCGCACCGCCCCGGTGTGGATGGAAGCGACGATCCGCAGGATGTCCTCCCAGTGACGCTCGATCCTGGCCACGTCGATCCGCCCGCGGGCGACGTCCTGGAACGGCCCGTAGTCCGCGGTCGGGTCGATCCGCCACATCTTCTGGTCGGGCAGGTCGGCCAGCTGTGGGGAGTAGGTGTAGCCGGCCAGGGTGAGCAGCCCGAAGACGATGTCGCTGTAGCTGGCGGTGTCGGTGACGATCATCTCCGGGCGGGTGCCGCCGTCGCGGTCGTTGAGTACGTCGAGCACGTACAGCGAGTCGCGAGGGGTGCCGGCCACGACCTTCCCGCCCAGCCCGGCGGCCTGGTCGTTGATCATGTTGAGCCACGTCGCGCCGCCGCGGCGTCCGAAGTACTTGGGGTTGGGGCGGGCATAGACGGTACGGACCGGGACGACGAAACGCATCCCGTCCACCGAGGCGACCAGGCCACCGCCCCATGCCTGGGCCAGGGCGATCCCGGCCTGCGCTTCAATCAGGGTGGCGTTGACCGCCCGGTACGTCTCCAGGCGAAGGTACGTCTGGTCGACGTGGCCCAGCCGGTCCCGGGTCAACGCGGGCTGGGAGCCGGTCACCGGGGTGAGCCCGACGTTGCAGGAGTGCGCGACGAGCAGGGCCGTGATCGAGACCCGCAGGTCCGCGAGCCTGGTCGCTGCCCCGGTGATGGAGGTGAACGCGATGTCCGCACCGGTCCAGGAGAAGACCTCCAGGAGCACCTCGGGCAGGTCCACGCGGGGCAGCATCGCGTTCACCGCCGCCCGTAGCTGCACCAGGGACGCAGGATCCGGTTCGGCCACCAACGCAGCCAGGTGCAGTCGCCCGTCCGGGCCGACCGTCGCCTGGGTATTGCCAGGCAGCCGGCTTGCGACCTCCTTGTAGGTCCCGTCCAGCAGTTGGGCCCGGGCCTGCAGGTGCTCGCTCGCCGTCGCTGTCAGGCCGAGACTGGTCAGCACCACCGGGCGGGTGCGCTCCCATGCCGCGCCATCGAGGAGGTCCGCGCGGGGGTCGCCCCACTTGGAGGAGTTCCGGGCGAAGATCTCCCGGCGGCGCAGCATCCGGTGGAAGGCCTCCAGCACACAGAACACGTACGCCTTCCAGTCCACGCACCCCGGCTCCAACTGTGGGGCGTCAAGGACCAGTCGCCGCCAGGACCCGGACAACATGGTGGTGTCGATCTCAGCGGGAGTGACCTTCTTGCGGCCCATCAGGTCAGCCAGCCCACGCAGCGCGGCAAGGACCGGGCCGCCCTGGGGCGTCGCGCCGAAGTCGACGACCGTGGTCAGCAACGCCAGGAACGGGCGCACGGTCGCGTACCGGGTGACCAGCAGCGCCCGCCACGCCTCATCCGCGTCGGAGTCGGGGGCTGGGGCAAGTTCGGTGATCGCGGCCAGTGCTGCCGACAGCTCCCGGCGGGGCACCACCGCCTCGATCCGTTCCCACACCGCCGCCACGGACGCCGCGGCGGGCGCGCGCACCTGCCCGGTGGCGGCATCGACCTGCTCGGCAGTGACCTCGAGGAGCACTGCCACCGCGGCCGCCAGCTTCACCGACGCTCGTTCCACCTGCGGCAACGTCTTCAGCTTCGCCCGCACGCTCTCCCGTTCGGCCCGGGCCAGGAGCTTGGTGGTGATCAGGATGTCGAGCAGGTCCAAGGCATCGTCCACTGCCCGCGTGCCCAGGTACGACACGGTGGCCAGCAGCGTGGCCAGCTGGCGCGGGGGCAGGTGCCGGCGAAGCAGCGTGGCCTTTCCGTCCAGCCCGTACCGGGACAGCTCGGCGAGCCGCCGCGCCGGCACCACCGAGACGTCCACCCCGCTCACGCCCAGCCCTGCAATCTCCTCGGCCCGCTGTAACGCCCCCCGCATCGCCGGGCCGGACACCCGCACGGGCCCGGAGCGCAGCCGGTCCAGCTCTGAGGTCCGCGCCCCAGTCGGGACCTCCAGCAGCGAGGCCAGGACCTCGCGTTGCCTGGCGTCCAGCAGGTCATACAGCGTCTGCCACAGGCGGACCGAAGCGCCCGTGCGGACCTGCACGATCAGCCGGGCCAGGGTGTTCACCCCGGGCAGCAGCACCCGTTGTTCCCTCAGACGCGCCACTGCCGCGTCGAACAGCGCCTTCGGTCCGTCCCCTGTCGTCCACGCCCGCGCGTCGATCCACTCGCTCAGCTCACCGCTGGCCTTCGTGAAGTCTCGCCAGCCCCCAGCCACCTCGATCTCCCCAGCATGGCGACGAGCTGTCCCGTCCCTCTCCCCGTACAGCTTCATGCACGACGCGTCGGCGATCCCCAACTGCTCAGCGAGGTACTCCACCACCGCGGCTGGCGCCTGGCGCGGGTCCGCCATGAACCGGCCCAGGTAGCCCACGGTCGTCAACTGGACCGCGAACCCCAGCCGGTTGTGATCTCGCCGTCTGGCCTCCACCACCTTGTCCCGGTCACCGTCGTCCAGGAAGAAGAACCGCTCCAACTCCGCACGCGATGGCGCACCCCGATACGCCGCGTAGGCCGCAACCTGCTCATCCGACAGGAACTCAAACGACACGAAGCCCTCCGAAGGTCGACAACACGACCACCGAAGGCTCCGCCCTCACCTCACCGCCCGTCAACGCGACGACGCACCGCCCGGACCCTTAGCGCACGATCCGACACGGATGTTCCTCGGCCCCCGGGAACGCGGGGGGAACGCTCCACCCGGGAGGGGGAACGCGGGGCGACCACGCTCCTGTATGCAGGGGAACGCGGCCCGGCGCGGGCCCTGTATCCG
>DATCGK010000257.1:0-14809 GCA_036508975.1 Candidatus Limnocylindrales bacterium | reverse complement strand
TTGCGGGTCTCGCGGGCGGTGGCGGTGGCGGTGGCCCACAGGGTCCCGCCGCAGCCCATGCAGAACGAGGCCTCCGTCGGGTTTGCGCGACCGCAACCGGGACAGATGAGCATGGGCGAAGAGTACGCGGCGACAGCATCCGGGACTACGGGGAATCGGGGCGAGTCCAGGCGCCCTTGACGTGCGGCTCCGGCCATCGGCCGCGTACCATCAACCACGTGCGAACAGGCGACACCGGGCAGGAGATGGCGATGATCGCGCTCAGGGCCTCGAGCGATGTCGTGACGCGCGGCCTGCGCTCTGATGACGACTTCGAAGCGGTCGCCGCCATCACCGACGCCTGCCGGATCGCCGACGGCTACGACACGGCGCGCACCGCCGACCAGTTCCGGGCCGCGGTCGCGATGTGGCGGGGCTTTGACCCGGCCGAGGGGGTTCGGCTCGCGGTGGACGAGGGCCAGGTCGTGGGTTTCGCGTTTGGCGTCTGCGATGGCGACAGCCCCGACACCGGCCGCATCCTGTACCACGCGGGCGGAGTCCTGCCGGCGTGGCGCGGCCGGGGGATCGGCCGCCGCCTGCTCGCGGAGGCCCAGGTCGCAGCCCGGCGCCACGCAGCCCGGCGTCCGGGTCCGGTGCCGCAGACCACCGTCTATCGCGCGTTCGTCGGCGAGTCCGACATCGATTCCCGGCGCCTGCTCGAGGCCGACGGCTACGAGATCGTCCGGTACGGCTACTCGATGGTCCGCCAAACCCTCGCGGACCCGCCCTCGGCGGACCTGCCGCCGGGTCTGGAGGCGCGCCCCGCCACCCCCGCGAACGCGATGCAGATCGCCCGGGCCATGGCGGAGGCCTTTGCCGACCACTGGGGGTTCCCGGAGTACTCGGACGACGAACTGGCCGGCATGGTCGCGCACCCGTTGTGGGGGCAGCTGGACGTGTGGCAGGTCGCCTGGGACGGCGACGAGGTCGCGGGCGGCGTGCTCGGCTTCATCAACCACGAGGAGAACCTCCAGCTAGGCCGTGCCCGGGGCTACACCGAGTGCATCTTCACGCGTCGCCCGTGGCGCGGGCGCGGGCTCGCGACGGCCCTCATCGGCCGAAACCTGCGGCTGCTCGCGGAACGCGGGATGACCGAGGCCGCGCTTTCCGTGGACGCCCAGAACCAGACCGGCGCGCTCGCCCTCTACGAGGCGGTGGGCTTCGAGCGGGTGCGGACGGACCTGTTCTACCAGCGTCCGGTCTGACGGAGCCGGCACTCCGCGCCCGCCGAGGGGAGGCGCACGGAGACGATGACGCGGGCCCGTGATGCGCGTACCCTCGCGACTTCTGGCACAGACGGAGGTCCAGGGTACGCTGCCCAAGTCGCCGGCCCGAAGCTCGCCTGGTACCACGACGGCAACAGCGACGAGACGATGCTCGGGGCCTGGTCGTACTACGAGCTCGGCCAGTACACGGGCTTCAGCGGCATTGAGCCCGTGCAGGAAGGAAACATCCATTTCGCGGGCGAGCACACCTCTCTCGAGTCCCAGGGCTTCATGGAGGGCGCCGTGACGAGCGGTGAGCGGGTCGCCGGCGAGATCTGACGCCCATCACCGGCGTCAGGCGGGCGCCAGCCGCCACCGCGACACTCCGGGCGTGGCCTTCCCGGGCCCCCCCTCCCCGCGCCCCGCCCCCCCGTCGCCGGGGTGTGAACAACGACCACCCGGGACGTGACCCCGTACGTCGTTCCAGCGGGCGCGAATTGCGACAGTCCTTCCATCAGCACCGCGCCAGCGGACACGGAAGGAGCCCGGCAATGAACCCGACGATCGCCCAGATCCTCGTCCAGGGCCACCATCACGACCTCGCGGCCGAGGCCGCTCGCGTCCACCTCGCCGACACCGCCAGGGCAGCCACCCGCTCCTCCTCGACCGGCACCGTGGCCGGGACCCGCCGGCTGATCGCCGGCCTGGCGTCCTCCCTCGTGGCCGTGGTCCGCTGAGCCGGCCCCGACCGCACGCCTGGCCTCTCCATGCCCCCGGGACCTCGGGCGTCCTACCGCCTCCGGGTCCGCGGCCGGACGACGCGGCGCCGGAGCGTCCCGGATCGCCGTTCCGGGCCGGGATCAGCGACCGGCGGCCTCGGCCTCGAGGTCGAGTTCGTCGGAGAGCGCCTGCTGGTAGCCGTCGGAACCCGGACCGACGGCGGCGAGCCGCGGCTCGGTTCCGTTGCGCAGCGCGAGGGCGGTGGCCACGAACCCGTGGAACAGCGGGTGCGGGCGCTCCGGGCGCGACTTGAACTCCGGGTGGAACTGGCTGGCCACGAACCAGGGGTGATCCCGCAGCTCCACGATCTCCACCAGGCGCCCGTCCGGGGACGTGCCACTGAGCAGCATGCCGGCGCCCTCGAGCACGGCGCGGAAGCGGTTGTTGACCTCGAACCGGTGGCGGTGCCGCTCGTAGACGACCTCCTGGCCGTAGACCGCGCGCGCCTTCGACCCGGGCAGCAGCCGGGCCGGGTAGAGGCCGAGGCGCATCGTGCCGCCCTTGTTCTCCACGTCCCGCTGGTCCGGCATGAAGTCGATGACGGGGTTGGCGGTGAACACGTCGAACTCAGTTGAGTTGGTGTCCTTCGACCCCAGGACCTCGCGCGCGAACTCGATCACCGCGCACTGGAGGCCCAGGCACAGGCCCAGGTACGGCAGGCCCTTCGTGCGGGCCCAATGGGCGGCGAGCACCTTGCCCTCGATGCCGCGGTGGCCGAACCCGCCGGGGACAAGCACGCCGGCCGCACCGCCGAGCTCCGTCTCGAGGTTCTCGGGCGTCAGCGTCTCCGAGTTGACCCAGCGGATCTTCGCGTCCACGCCGTTCGCCCAGGCCGCATGGCGGAGCGCCTCGGAGACGGACAGGTAGGCATCCGGCAGCTCGATGTACTTGCCGACGAGCGCGATCTCGAGGGTCGGCTTCGGCGCCTTGATCCGCTCGACCAGCGCCCGCCAGCCGTCCAGGTCCGGCACGGCGTCCGGGTCACCCAGGCCCAGCTCCCGCACGACGCGGCGGCCGAACCCGAAGGCCTCGAACTGGAGCGGGACCTCGTAGATGGTGGAGGCGGTGGGCGCCGGGATGACCGCCTCGACGTCCACGTCCGTGAACAGGGCGATCTTCTCGCGGATCTCGTCGGGCACCTCGCTGTCCGAGCGCAGGACGATCACGTCGGGCTGGATGCCGATGCCGCGCAGCTCCTTGACGGAGTGCTGGGTGGGCTTGGTCTTGAGCTCGCCCGTGGCGGCGAGCGCCGGCAGGAGCGTCACGTGGACGTACAGGACGTTGTGGCGCCCCACGTCCTTGCGCATCTGGCGGATGGCCTCGAGGAACGGCAGGCTCTCGATGTCGCCCACCGTGCCGCCGACCTCGACGATCACCACGTCCGGGTCCCCGTCGCGCGACACGCGGGTGATCCGCTCCTTGATCTCGTTGGTGATGTGCGGGATCACCTGGACGGTGCCACCGAGGTAGTCCCCGCGCCGCTCCTTGGCGATGACCGCGGAGTAGATGCGGCCGGTGGTGACGTTGGAGCCCTGGGTCAGGTTCTCGTCGATGAACCGCTCGTAGTGGCCCAGGTCCAGGTCCGTCTCGGCGCCGTCATCCGTGACGAAGACCTCGCCGTGCTGGTAGGGCGACATGGTCCCCGGATCCACGTTGATGTACGGGTCCAGCTTGAGGATGGAGACCTTGATGCCCCGTGCCTTGAGCAGGCGGCCGACGCTGGCGGCGGTGATGCCTTTGCCGAGCGAGGAGGTGACTCCTCCGGTCACAAAGACATACTTCGCCATGGGTTGCTCGTCCTCCGGGGGTTTTTCCAATGCTACCGAATCGGGGGGCCTCGGACAAGGCGCTGAGGGTTGCAATGCGGTATCGGCGGGGCGATGGGCCGGACGATCGGCGGGGCGATCAGCGGGCGGGGACGGGGCACATCGGGACGCGCCGCCGGGCGCCCAACGAGGGACGTCAGCGGATCGGAAGCCTCGCCCGCACGCTCGCGGGCAGCACGGTCCTCCGGCGCGTCAGGTACAGCCCCAGGATGATCACCGCACCGCCGACCACCTGGGCCGGCCCGATCGGCTCGGCCAGGAACAGCGCGCCCAGGATCACGGCGCCCACCGGGACCAGGAGCTGATTGACAGTGGCCCGTGTCGGCCCGATATAGCGGATCGCGTTGAAGACCAGCACGTTCGCCGTACCCGCGGCGAGGGCGCCCGAGTAGAGCACGGCGGCGATCGCCGGCAACGTCACCGCGACCGGTGGAGACGTGGCCACCTCCCAGATGCCAAACGGCAGCAGCAGCAGGGTCCCGCCCAGCACGGACCAGGCCGTTGCCTGGAGCGGATCGACGTGCCGCAGCATCCTTGTCCCGATCACCGTGTAGACCGCCCACAGGCAGGCCGCGAGGAGCGTCAGCGCATCTCCGACCAGCGAGGCTCCCAGCGTCAGCTCGTGGCCGCCGGCGATGACGAGGGCGACCCCGGCGAACGCGATCAGGGCGCCGGCGAGCTTCGGCATCGTCAGCCGATCCATCCCGACCGCGCCGGCGAGCAGCGCCACGAGCACGGGGGAGGCTGCCACGATGAGGGCGGATTCGCCCGCCGTGATCTGGATGAGCCCTAGCGTCCAGACGACCTGGTAGCACCCGAAGCCCAGCATGCCCAGGGCGATCAGCCGCAGGGTGAGCCCGGTAGGCCGGCGGATGACCCCCATGCGCCAGCGGATCAGCAGGAACAGCGTGATGGTGGCGACGACGAAGCGGGTGGTCGTGAACGTCAGCGGGCCCACCTCCCCGATCGCCGCCTTGACGACGACGAAGTTCGCCGACCAGATGAGGACGGTGAGCAGGACACCGGCCTCGGCCAGCCGCCGGTCACGCGGCGAAACGGCGACGGCTCGCGCGGACGGAGGGGACGCCGGGGACGGAGAAACCGCCGGGGACGGAGGGGACGCGAAGACGCCCGCCGGATCGGCGGGCGTCTGGCGCTGGTTCAAGGGTTCGGCAGGCTCGTGGCCCGTCGGGGAGGGCGCAGTGATCAGGCGCCTTCCTGCTCGAGCTCCAACGCCTCCTCGTCGTCCTCCTCGGTCAGCTTCAGCCAGACGAAGAGCCCGGCCAGTACGGCCAGGGGGATGATGATCAGTGCGCCCAGGGTGACCCCGAGCGCAACGGCAACGGTCCGAAGCGCCTTCATGGGCACGGGCCTCCTTGCTACGACGTGACGGCCATGATTGTGCCCGGTACCGGGCGGCCTGTCACGAGCCGGACGAAGCGGAAGGCGCCCGGAACTTCGGGGCCTGGGTCACCAGGTTGACCACGTCCTCGCGGGTGAACTCGGCCAGCTGGTGGTGCGCGCCCGACTGCGCCGCGATCAGGAGCCGGATCACGTACGACCCATCCTGCTCGAACAGGAAGACATCCTTTGGCCGCTGCGCGTCCACCCAGCGGCCGATGACGCGGAGTGCGTGCTCGTACGCGCTGGCCGCGGCCCCCGTCACGGTCTCCGGGACGGGGCCGGCACCGCGCCGTCCGGCGGCCTCCTCCATGAACTTGGCGATGTCGTCGTCGAGGAAGCTCAGGGTCTCCTTGGACACGGTCGCGACGGCCTCGGACCAGGCGCCGCCAGCAGCGCCGGCGGTGACCAGGCCCTGGACGACGAACCCGTCGGGCACCTCGAGCAACAGGATGTCACGCATGCCCCGAGCGTCCAGGAACACGCCGATTGACCGGAAGACCTCCTCGAAGTCCTGCCGCGGGCTGCCGTCGTAGATCCGCATTGCTGCTCCTCGCTGCAGCGCCCACCCCCGGGGCGACGACCGGGCCCTGCGGGCCGGTGGTCCGGCCGGGCAGACCTCGATCCTGGCGCGTCGTTCGCTGGACCGGAAGATCACGGTCCGTTGCGAGTGTAGTCACCGCCCCGGCCACAGACAAGGCGACCGTGGAACGTGGCCACGCCCGGGAGCGCCGCCCCGGTGCCGCCGGTCAACACCGGGGGCTTGAGCCTCAGCTCGCGAGCGCCACCGCAAGCTCGCCCGCCACGCGCGCGTTGTTGATGATCAGCGACACGTTGGCCACCACAGACGCGCCGTAGGTGATCGCCGCCACCCGCGCCAGCAGCCACGGCGTCACGGCCGGACCCGTGATACCCGCCATGTCCGCCTCGTGGACCGCCCGGGCGATGGCCTCGCGGGCGACATAGTCGGGCAGCGCGTCCGCCTCCGGGACCGGCGTGCAGATGAGCAGCCCGGAGCCCAACCCCAGCGACTCGTGCGCGCGCACGACGGCAGCCGCCGCCGCGACGTCCGGCACGGACTGGGGCGCAGGGATGCCGCTCCCCCGCGAGTAGAACCCGGGCAGCTCGTCGGTGCCGATGGCCAGCACCGGGACGCCGTGCGTCTCGAGGTACTCGAGGGTCAGCGGCACGTCCAGGATGGCCTTCGGCCCCGCGCACACGACCGTCACCGGGGTTCGGGCCAGCTCGCCGAGGTCGGCGGAGATGTCGAAGCTGGGGTGCGCTCCACCCAGCGCACCGCGATGGACCCCGCCGATGCCGCCCGTCGCGAAGACGCGGATCCCGACGGCGTGCGCCGCGATCATCGTGGCCGAGACCGTGGTGGCGCCCCAGCCGCCCCAGGCGATCGCCGCGCCCAGGCTGGGGCGAGCGACCTTGCGCACCGACCCTCGCGGCGCCGTCGCCAGTGCCTCCAGCTGGTCGCCCGACAGGCCGACCAGGAGCCGGCCGGCGTGGAGGGCCACCGTCGCGGGCACGGCGCCGGCGGACCTGACGGCGAGCTCGGACGCGGAGGCGACCTCGATGTTGCGCGGGTAGGCGAAGCCGTGGGTGATGAGTGTCGACTCGAGGACGACGACGGGGCGGCCGTCGCGCAGGGCGTCGGCGACCTCGGGGGTGATGGTGATTCGGTCGGGGCTGAGCATGGGCTGGAGGGTACGTCCGCGGCGCATGCCGCGCATCCGGCGAAAACGGGGCGCGCGGACGGGGCTACCCTGCAACGCATGGCAGATCGACGACGCCGGGCCTCCCGGCTCCCCACCCCGGAGACGCTCCGCAGCCAGGTGGTCCTCGAGGAGCACGACCTCGCGCCGGACGGGTCGTTTGCCGTGGTGTCGCGGCGCGTGGTGGAGGGTGAGCACTACACGTCGAGCCTGTGGCTGGTGCCGATCTCCGCCGGTGGCCGTGGCGGCGCCCCCCGCCGCCTGACCCGCGGTCACGTTCGCGATGAACGGCCCGCCATCTCCCCGGACGGCCGCCGCGTGGCGTTCACGCGGGAGCTCCCGGGCGACGACGACGCGCAGGCCTCGCTCCGGGTCCTCGACCTTGACGGCGGGGAACCGCTGACGCTGCCGGTCGGCGAGCTGTCGGTGCGCGAGGTTGCGTGGTCGCCGGACGGTCGGCGGATCGCGTTCACGGCGAGGACGGACCCGCAGCGCTTGATCGTCGGACCCGTGCCCGGGACGGGCGAGCCACGCGCGCGCCGGATGACCACGCTCGACTACCGCTGGGACGAGACCGGCTACATCGACCGGGTGCGGCAGGTGCACGTGGTCCCGGCGGCGGAGGCCGGACGGGCGCGCCGCGTGACGAACGTGCAGGGCGGCGTCTCGGACATCGCGTGGCGTCCGGACGGCAGGGCCATCGCGTTCACGGCGGACCCGCGGGAGCACGCGGACCGCAAGCCGCGATCATCGATCTGGGAGGTGCCACTCGCCGGCGGCGAGCCCCGCGAGATCCTGGCGCTGGCCGGCCCGGCCAGGTCGGCGGCGTACTCGCCAGACGGGCGCTGGATCGCGGGGATCGGCGTGGACGACCCGGACTTCTTCGACGACATCTCCCCCACCCTGTACGTGGGCCCGGCGGACGGATCCGCCGCGGCGGTCGCCCTGGCCGCGGACCTGGACCGGCCCGTCGGCAACTGGGCGGACACGGACCTCACCGGCTGGATGACGAACAGCCGCCCGGGACCCGTCTGGGACGGATCGGATGCAGTCCTCGCGCTGGTCACGGACCGCGGGCGGACCCACCCGTGGCGCTTCCCCTTCGATCCGACGAGCGGCCGTCGCGCCGGCGATCCCGTCCGCCTGGCGGTGGGCGACGTCATGGGCAACACCATGGCCGCCCGCGGGGGCCGGGTCACGGTCACCGCGACCGTCGGCCGGCGGCCTCCCGAGGTCTGCCTGGTGGCCGACGGCGAGGTGCGCCCGGTCACGACAATGGGCTCCTCCTGGATCAACGGCCTGGTCTGGCCGGAGATGCGCGTCGTGGAGGCGGCGGGGCCGGGCGGCCCCATCGAGACGTGGATCGCATCACCGGCCGGCGCGTCGGACGACCCGCTGCCCACCGTCGTGGACATCCACGGCGGTCCGCTCGGCGCCTGGACCTCCGCGCCGTCGCTCGAGGTCGTGCTGCTGTGCGCGCGCGGCTACCGGGTGGTCCTGCCGAACATCCGCGGCTCCACCTCGTATGGCCGCGACTGGATCGCCCCGCAACTGGGCGACTGGGGTGGACCGGACGCGGAGGACGTGCACGCGGCCCTGGACCACGTCATCGCGCTCGGCCTGGCAGACCCGGATCACCTGGGTGCGCTCGGCCTGTCGTACGGCGGCTTCATGGTCAACTGGCTCGTCGGGACGACGGACCGGTTCCGCGCCGCGGTCTCCGAGAACGGGGTGACCAACCAGGTCTCGGCCTGGGCCCACAGCGACAGCGGTCCCGAGTACTGCCGCGCCGCCCGCATGGGCGACCCGACCACGCCGGAGGGCGTCGAGCTGCTCTGGCGCCAGTCGCCGCTGCGCAACGTGGCCAGCGTCCGGACGCCCCTGCTCCTGCTCCAGTCGGAGGCCGACCGGCGCTGCCCGGCGGCGGACAACGAACAGCTCTTCATCGCGCTGCGCTGGCTCGGCCGCGAGGTGGAATACGTCCTCTACCCGGAGGAGTTCCACGTGATCCAGGCGACGGGCCGCATCGACCGCCGGATCGACCGGATGACCCGGATGCTGGACTGGTTCGACCGCTTCGTGCGTGCATAGACCTGGAGCCGCCCGAGAGCGTGAACACGGCTCAGGGAAACGACAGCTCGACCGGCGGCTTCGACAGGTGACGGAGCGCCAGCCGGTTGCCCGCGACCGCGGCGCGGCGCAGGGCCGCCCGCTGCGTCACGCCGCGGCGGCGCGCCTGCATCCAGGCGGCCAGGAAGCCCGCGGTGAACGCGTCGCCGGCACCCGTCGTGTCCGCGGCCTTGATCGGCGTGGTGGGAACCTCGATGCGGAGGACGTCAGGCTCGCCGCGGACGAGGATGACCGCCCCCTTGCGGCCACGCTTGACGACGGCGATCGGCGCCAGCTCCAGCAGGCCCTCCTCGCGCTTGGCCCCCATCAGGGCCTTGGCCTCGTCACGGGTGGCGAAGAGGAGGTCCGGCGCGGCCTCCCGGATCAGGGCCAGGGCCGCGCGGCGGCCACCGGCGAGGAGTGGCCCGCTGGACGAGAGGTCCACGGTGACGAGCGCGCCCGCCTCCCGGGCGAGGCGGATCGCGACCATCCCTGCCCGGCCGAGCGGCCGGTCGAGGAGCGAGTAGGCGGGCAGGTGGACGACCTCCGCGCCGGTGAACCAGGCTGATCGCAGGTCCTCCGGCCGAAGCAGGATCGCCGCGCTGCGGTCCGTGACGAAGGAGCGCTCGCCGCTCGCCTCGACGAACACGCCGATCCGCCCGGTTCGGACACCCGCGATGCGGACGGCCCTGACGGTGACCCCGTCGGAGGCCAGTGCGGCGACGAGCGCACGCCCGGTGGCGTCGCGGCCGATCGAGCTCACGAGGGTGCTTCGCGCGCCGGCGCGGGCCAGCCAGCGCGCGGTGGAAGCGGCCGAACCACCCTGGCGCATGAGCACCCGCCCGGTAATGTCCGTGCCACGCTCCAGGTCGCGGTCCGCGACCAGGACCACGTCCATCACGAGGTCGCCCACCACGACGATGCGCGGTCGGTGAGCGGCCGGCAGACGACCAGGCCGGGCGGCCGGCCGATGGGGAGGGCGGACGGCCGGATTGCCTTGCGGGTCAGGGGGGTTGGGCATGCGCCGAGGATACGCTGCGCATCGCGGTACGATGGACCCTCGCGGCCGCACCCGCCGCGCCGTGCGCGCCCCCCACCGGACGCGCCGGTTCGAACCAGCGTCCCGCGCACCGGAGACAGCGATGACCAGCCTCTCGGACCGCCTCGATCTGCTCGCGGTCAACACGATCCGCACCCTTTCGATTGACGGCGTCCAGCAGGCGAACTCCGGTCACCCGGGCGCGCCGATGGGCATGGCGCCCATGGCCTACGCGCTCTGGACGCGCCACCTGCGCCACGCCCCCACGCAGCCGGGTTGGCCGAACCGCGACCGCTTCGTGCTCTCGGCCGGCCACGCGTCGATGCTGCTGTACTCGCTGCTCTACCTGACCGGCTACGGCGTCTCGCTCGACGACCTCAAGACGTTCCGCCAGTGGGGCTCCATCACCCCAGGCCACCCGGAGTTCGGCCTGACGCCCGGCGTCGAGGCGACCACCGGCCCGCTCGGCCAGGGCGTGGCCAACGGCGTCGGCATGGCCATCGCCGAGCGGCGGCTGGCCGCGGAGTTCAACCGCCCCGGCCACGAGATCATCGATCACCGCACGTACGTCATCTGCTCCGACGGCGACCTCCAGGAGGGCATCGCGTCGGAGGCGGCGTCACTGGCGGGCCACCTGCGCCTCGGCAAGCTGATCGCGCTCTACGACGACAATCGCATCCAGCTCGACGGCCCCACCGCCTGGGCGTTCAGCGAGGACGTGCTCGTCCGTTTCGGCGCCTACGGCTGGCACACCCAGCGCATCGAGGACGGCACCGACGTCGCCGCGATCTCGGCCGCCATCTCCGCCGCCGAGACGGACGACCGCCCCTCGATCATCGCCGTCCGCACCCACATCGGCTACGGCAGCCCGAACAAGCACGACTCGCAGAAGGCCCACGGCGCCCCGCTCGGCGCGGACGAGGTCCGCCTGACGAAGGAAGCCTACGGCTGGGACCCGGACAAGACCTTCTTCGTCCCCGACGAGGCGAGCGAGCTGTTCCGCCAGGCCGTGCCGGCGGGCGAGGCCTTCGTCGCGGCGTGGGAGGCCCGGCTGGCCGCGTACGAGGCCGCCTTCCCGGCCGAAGCCGCCGAGCTGCGCCGCCGCGTGGCCGGCACCCTCCCGGCCGGGTGGGACCAGGCCCTCCCGGCCTACGAGACCGGCTCCGGGGTGGCCACCCGGAACGCGAGCCAGGACGCGATCCAGGTGCTGGGTGCAGCCCTGCCCGAGCTGTTCGGGGGCTCCGCCGACCTGTCCGAATCGAACCTGACGGACGTGAAGGCGCTGGGGACTGACAACTTCGAGGCGGGCCAGCCCAGCCGGAACCTCCGGTTCGGCGTCCGCGAGCACGCGATGGGCGGCATCGTCAACGGCATCGCGTACCACGGCGGCTTCGTGCCGTACTGCGCGACGTTCTTGACGTTCAGCGACTACATGCGGGGCTCCGTGCGGCTCGCCGCCCTCTCCGGCCTCCACGTGACCTACGTCTGGACCCACGACTCCGTGGGCCTGGGCGAGGACGGCCCCACCCACCAGCCGGTGGAGCACTATGCGGCGCTGCGCGCGATCCCCAACCTGTGGTTCCTCCGCCCCGGCGACGGGAACGAGGCGATCGCGGCCTGGGCGCTGGCAGTGGAACGGCCGTCGCTCGCGGACGCGGCCCCCGGGCCCGTGGCGCTCGCGTTCACCCGCCAGAAGCTGCCGACGCTGCCGGGAACGAAGGAGAAGGCGCGTGAGGGCGTCCGGCGCGGCGGCTACATCCTGCGCGAAGCGGCCGGAGGGGCACCCGAGCTCATCCTGGTCGGCACCGGCTCCGAGCTTGCGCTGTGCGCCGCGGCGGCCGATGTGCTCGAGGCCGATGGCATCGCGACCCGCGTCGTGAGCCTCCCGTGCTGGGAGCGCTTCGAGGCCCAGGACGCAACGTACCAGGAGAGCGTCCTGCCGGCGGCCGTGCGGAAGCGCGTGACCGTCGAGGCCGGTGTCTCCCAGGGCTGGGAGCGCTGGGCGGGCGACGAGGGAGCGATCCTGGGCCTGGACCGGTTCGGGGCGAGCGCTCCCGCCGGGACAATCATGGAGGCTTTCGGGTTCACCGTGGACAACGTCGCCTCGGTGGGGCGACGGGTGGTCCGCGACGGGCTGCGCGGACGCGTGGGCATGTCCGACCCGTCCATCGGCCACCCGCACGGTCACGGCTGAGGAGGCGACGGCGATGCGCGTGGCGTTCGCGGCGGACCATGCCGGGGCCGCCTTCAAGGACGAGCTGTTGGCCAGGATGGAGGCGCTCCTCCCGGCCGATGACGAGATCATCGACCTGGGTGGCGACGGCTCGGACTCGCTGGATGACTACCCGGACTTCGCGTGGCTGCTCGGCCAGGCCCTCCAGACGGGGCACGCAGACCGCGGGGTCCTGGTCTGTGGATCCGGCGTGGGGGCGTCCATCGCAATCAACAAGATGCGCGGCATCCGGGCGGGCCTCTGCCACGACACCTACTCGGCCCACCAGGGCGTCGAGCACGACGACATGAACGTGCTTACGCTCGGGGCGCGGGTGATCGGCATCGAGCCGGCCGTCGAATGCTCGCTGGCATTCCTCGCCGCGCACTTCTCCGGGGAGCCGCGTCACGTGCGACGCCTTGGGAAGGTCCTCGCGATCGAGGCGGCCTCGATGGGCGGGTCGTCGGCCGCCGGCTGAAAGAGGCGGCCCAGGCAGCGCCTCCGGCCCGTCGGGGATCGGAAACCCCGATTTGCGTTCGGACCGCCCGGCTCGCCACCACCTGCGCCGGGCGGTGGCCGACACCGAAGCGACGACCGCCCCGCAGGCACAGCCGCCGTGATGTGGATACATCGGTGTGGTAACGTGTCTACATGGCCGATGTGGGAGTCCGGGAGTTGAAACAGCGTCTCTCCGAGTACCTGGACCGGGCGGAACGCGGGGAGGTGCTGCGGGTCACGGACCGCGGTCGGCCGAAGGCGGTGCTCGGACCGGTACCGGGTCGCGCACGGGTCGAAGATGGGATCCGCGCCGGTTGGATCACGCCGGGCACGGGTTCGCCGCTTGGTCCGGTGCGCCGGTCGGAGGCGTCCAGGCGGGTGCTCGACGTGTTGGCCGAGGATCGCGGCGCGTGAGCACGTATGTCGATTCGAGCGCCCTGCTCAAGCGCTACGTGGAGGAGCCCGATTCGGCCGCCGCTGACGCGTTGCTTCGTGCCGATCGCGAGCTCCTGACGGCTCGACACACGATCGTGGAGGTTCGCCGCAACCTCGCTCGCCTGCTCTCGGGACGCGACCTCGTGGCCGCGCGAGCCACGTTCGCCGATGATCTGCGTTCCTTCTCCATCGTCGAGCTCGACGAAGCGACCTGCGAGTCGGCCGCGACGATCGCGGAGACGACCGGCGTGCGAACGCTCGACGCCCTTCATCTCGCGGCCGCGCAACGCGTCTCCGCGCCCGGGGTGGGCTTCCTGACGTTCGATCTGCGTCAAGCGCAAGCGGCCCGCTCACTCGGCCTGACGGTCGTGACGGCCTGACCGAGATGAACCGCCCCGGACGATAAGGCACCGCCCACGGTGACGTCAGTTGCATCGATGACAGAGCAACGCTCGATTGGCCGGCGAACATCTCACCGGGCGCACGACATTCGCGAACGCTGAGCGAGGCGGGCGTCACCGCCGCGCACGGAGGCCGGACGGCCGACGACCCTTGCGCCGGGTGCCGAGGCGTGCGCACCATCGTGTCGGCATGCGGCACTTGGTCGGTCTCCTGCTCCTGACGGTCCTCGCCGGCTGCGGCGTCACGCCTCCTGGCCCGAGCCCGACCAGCGGCTCGCGGACCCCGGCGCTCGGGCCATCGGCCTCGCCAGCGCCTGTCCCGTCCGCGCCCAGCCCGTCCGCGCCCAGCCCTCCCCCGACCGTCCCCCCTTCGCCATCGCCCACGCCGCTGCCGAACCCTGGGGGAACGTGTTCGGCCAGCCAGTTCGTCCTGGGCACGGCGACGAACGGGTACACCTTTGGCGCGGCGTATTGGCGGCACACGTACCTGGATCAGCGGCTGCGCAATGCCGGCGGCGCGTGCGTGCTGAACGTGCCGGCGATGATCGGCGTGGCGTCCGCGACCGGCCCGTTCCAAGCAGTCCGTGTGAACAACGTGGGCTACAAGGTCTGTGGGAACAGCGCCTGCCATTACGTCAGCCCGCCGTCATACAAGATCCGCTCGGGACAGTCGCTCACGATCGGCTTTGACGTCTCGTGGTGGGTCGGCGCCACCGATGCGAATGGGATGCCGTTCGAGACGCCGCCTCCCTGCCCCGGAGCGGTCAGGGACGTGACCCGGGTCGAGGTCCCGCTCGCGTCGGGCGCCATCACGATCGACCTCGAGACGGTCTGGCGGGAGGTCTGCGCCGCCCGGGACAGCATCTCCCTCACGATCAAGACCTGACGCACATTCGCGCACGCTCGCAGACAACGGCGTCGTCGCTGTTCACGCATGGGACCGATGGCCCTTGGCGGGCACCCGGGCTGGCATGACGCTCACCGCAGGGCCGCTCCTGAGCAGGGCGAGCGTGGTGGAGGCACAGATGTCTGAACAGGCACCTCGCAAGGTCGCCGTCGTCGCCATCGGCGGCAACTCGCTGATCCGGGGCGCCGGGCACCAGAGCGTCGAGGACCAGCGCGAGGCCGCGAAGGAGACCACCC
>DATCGK010000256.1:0-4995 GCA_036508975.1 Candidatus Limnocylindrales bacterium | reverse complement strand
GCCCGGGGCCGCCTCGGCGCCCGGGGTCACGCGTCCCGACCCGTTCTACCCGCTCGCGGGTGCCGTCAACGCCCCCGCGCCGCTGACCCCCGGCGGCCCGCCGATCTTCCTGGGCGGGCAGAAGCCTCGGGGTATCGCCCTCGCGGCCCGGCGAGCGGCCGGGTGGCTGCTCACCGGGACCGAGGCCGGCGACGTCGCTTACTTCACGGACCGGCGAGAGGCGATCCTGCGCGCGCTGGACGCCGAGGGGCGGGACCCGGCCGGCTTCGAGATCGTGGGGCAGGTGCACACGGGCGCAGACGCCGCCTCCCGGGCCCGGGCGCTGGACCAGGCGCGGGCGCTCACCGCGGCCGGGGCAACGGAGATGATCATCGGCGTGCCGGCCGGGCTGGGTCCGCGGGCGCTGGAGGATGCACACCGCGAGGTGGTCCTGCCGCTCCGGGCGGAGCACGGAGAGCCGGCACCGTGACCAGCGCGATCATCCGCCGCGTCGACCCGTCCGATGACACCGGCGTCGCCGCCTACGTCCGGATCCGGAACGCGGTCATGCCGGACAGCCCGGACTCGATGGAGCGGGTCGCCTGGGAGGACGCCGCCTACCCGGGGGGCATCCACCGGTTCCTGGCGCAGCGGCGCGGCGAGGCTGTGGGCACCGCATTGGCCGGCCGGGCCCACATGCACGGACCCGGGTACCCGCGGTACTGGTTCGGCATCTGGGTGGTGCCCGAGGCTCGACGGGCCGGTATCGGGTCGGCGCTCCTGGACGTCCTGAGCGAAGCGGCCCGGGCGGCCGGCAAGACCGGCTTCCGGACGATGCTGTCCGAGGTGCATGCAGAAGGGCATCGTTTCCTGGCTGCGCGTGGCTTCGTCGAGGTCGATCGCATGCGCCAGGTCCGACTGGACCTCCGCGGCCTCGAAGTGCCGCCGGTCGCGCCGCCGCCGGGCATCGCGCTCGTCACGCTCGCGGAGCGGCCCGGACTCGTCCCCGCGGTGCACGGCGTGGCGATGGAGACGTTCCCGACCATCCCGACCAGTGGCGAGCCGATGGACGCCGGATCGTTCGACGAGTTCGTGGCCCGGGAGGTGGAGCGGGCCGGCGTCCCCGGGGACGCGTTCGAGGTCGCCCTGGACGAGGCGTCGGGCGAGGCCGTGGGCTATGCGAGCCTGGTCCTCTCGCCGGGCAGCACCACGGTGGCGTATCACGCCATGACCGCCGTCCGGCCGGCGTACCGGGGCCGGGGCATCGCGACGGCCCTCAAGCGCGCCACGATCGCCTGGGCAATCGGGCATGGGCTCGAAACCCTCGAGACAAGCAATGACGTCGACAACGTCCCGATGCGCGCGGTGAACGCAGCGCTGGGCTACGAGCCGATGCCTGCCCTCATCGGCCTGCAGGGTCCGCTCGCCGCGCCGCGCTGACCGGGCCGGGCATACTTCCGAGGTGCCCCCCATCGACCTCAACGGGATCCGCCTCCGGAACCGGCTCACCACGTCGGCCAGCCTGCTCGGCTACGGCGCGTCGAAGAACCGGCTGATCCTGTACGGCCTCTCCCCGATCGCCCAGTGGGTGCCGCTGGAACGGTTCGGCGCCGTGACCACCAGGACGGTCTCGCTCCAGCCCCGCGAAGGCCACTTCACGCTGCGCGAGAACTGGGGCCTGCGCGACTTCCCCGAGATGCTCCGGCTCTACGGCCGGGCGCTGCACAGGGTCGACGCCGGCTGGCTCAACGCCTTCGGCTGGTCCAACATCGGGATCGAGCGCTACTTCGACGAGTACTACGGGCGCACCGCGGACCTCAACCGGATCGTGTCCGTGGGCGGGTTCTCCGCGGACGAGATCGAACAGCTGATCGAGACCTGCAACGAGCGGGCGAGGCCGGGCGAGATCGCCGCGGTCGAGCTCAACGCCTCGTGCCACAACGTCAACTTCCCTTTCGCGACCATCCTCGAGGAGGCCCTGCGGCGCGCGGTCCCGAAGAGCCGGCACCCGGTGATCCTCAAGGTCTCGCCCGACGATGACTACCGCTGGCAGGCAGACCTGGCGGCCCGCTACGGCTGCGCGGCGATTACCGCGATCAACACCGTGAAGGGCCTGCGCCTCCACCCCGACACCGGCGAGCCATACCTCAAGAACCGGTACGGGGCCATCTCAGGGAGAGCGATCAAGCCGATCGGACTGCGGGTGATCGCCGAGCTGCGCGACGCGGGCTTCCGCCTTCCCATCATCGCCAACGGCGGCATCCGCGACTTCGACGACTGCCGCGAGTACTTCTGGGCCGGCGCCGACGCGGTCTCGCTGGGGAGCGCGGTCTGGCTGGCGCCGATGCCGATGTACGCGCTGGGCCCGATCGAGGGGCTGCGGATCCGGCGGCTGATCCGGCGGGTGGCGCGGTTCACGCCCCCGGCCACGGCACCGCACTGGCAGCCCGTGGAGGTCATGGCCCAGCCCATCGTCCCCGCCGAGGCCCCGATCGCGTGAGCCTACCTCGCATCGCGATCATCACCACCGGCGGCACCATCGACTCGGTCGGGGCGGACCGGCTGGACCTTGCCGCGTACCTGGAGACCGGCATGCGCCTCGAGCCAGGCGCGCTGCTCGCGGGCATCTCCGCCGAACTCAAGACCATCGCCGACGTGTCCGAGGTCCCGTTCCGCCGCCTCCGTGCCCACGCCATCACGGACGCGGATCTCGCGGAGCTGGTCGCGCTGGTTCGCGGGCTCTTCGAGCGCGGCGAGGCGGACGGCATCGTGATCACGCATGGGACGAACACGCTCGAGGAGACCGCCTGGCTGCTGCACCTCGTCGTGGCCGGTGATGCGCCGATCGTCCTCACCGGCGCGATGCGACCCGCCTCGGCGCTCTCCGCCGACGGCCCGCTGAACCTGGCCAACGCCGTTCGAGTGGCCGCGTCGCCGGCGGCTCGCGCGCTGGGCACGCTGGTCGTGATGGACGACACGATCCACGGCGCGCGGGATGTGACCAAGTCCAACACGCTCAGGACCAGCGCCTTCGAGGATGGGGCGGTCGGGCCGCTCGGCCGCGTGGACGGCGATGGGCGCGTGGTCTTCGCCCACCGGCCGCTGCGCGGGGTCGCGGTCCGCGGCGCCTTCGCGGGTGCGAACCTGGGGGCGCTGCCACGTGTCGACATCGTCCTGTCATTCCAGGGCGCGGACGGCGCACTGGTCGATGCCGCCGTCGCCGCCGGCGCCCGCGGGATCGTGAGCACGGGGACTGGGGCCGGCTATCCCACCCCCGAGGAGGTCATCGCACTGGAGAGGGCAACCGGCTCCGGCGTCGTCGTATGCCAGGCGTCCCGCGTCGGCTCCGGCCGCGTGCCCCGGGTCCCGTCGCTGGTCTCGCACGACTGGGTCGCCTCCGACGACCTCCAGCCGTGGAAGGCCCGGATCCTCCTCCGCCTTGCGCTCGCGGCCGGCGTGACGGACGCGGTCGCGCTCCAGGTCCTGTTCGACGAGGGCTGAACACCGAACGGGCGGGGCACTTCGCTCGTCTCGTCACCCGGTCATGGCGGGAACGCGAGAACGCGAGGCCCCGGCACGGGGCATCATGAACCCGTGATCACACCCGCGCCCACGCTGACGCCCACCGCACCCCAACCGGGCCTGCCGTCGGCCGCGCTGGACGGCGCCACCTGGGACGCGGCGCACGAGCAGCTGGTCCGGTTCCTCCGGGACCTGATCCGCATCCCGTCGATCAACCCGCCGGACCCACCCGGCCCCGAGACGATCGCCGCGCAACGCATCGCGGCGGAGATGCGCGCCGAGGGCCTGATGCCCGAGATCATCGAGCCCGTGCCCGGCCGCGGCACGGTCACGGTCCGCCTCCACGGGAGCGGCACCAGTGGCGCTCCCCTCCTCCTGCTCTCCCACCTCGACATCGTGCCCGCCGACCCGACGCTCTGGACGCACCCTCCGTTCGCGGCCGACGTCGCCGACGGCTACGTCTGGGGTCGCGGAGCGGTCGACATGAAGGCGATGGTCGCGATGGAGACGCTGGTGGTGGTCCTGCTGGCGCGACGCGCCCGGGCGGCCGGCCTGGACCCGGCGAGCGATCCCATCCCCGGCCTCCGGCGCGACGTGCTGTTCACCTGCAGCGCCGACGAGGAGGCCGGCGGGGTCGACGGCGCGCAGTGGCTCGCGGCCAACCGACCGGACACGCTGCGTGCTGCCGGTGCCCTGAACGAGGCCGGGGGCGTCTCGATGGACCTGGCCGGCAAGCGCTTCTACCCCATCCAGGTGGCCGAGAAGGGCTTCGAGACGTACCGGATCACCGTCCACGGCACGTGGGGCCACGGCTCCATGCCCCGCGACGACAACGCCGCCGTGATGGCTGCCGAGGCGATCCGCCGCCTGGCCGTCCCGGGCGTGCCACGGGTGACGCCCGTCATGCGTCGCCTGCTGGACGAGCTTGCGGCCTCGATGCCGCTCGATGCCGCCGCCCTGGTCAGGGCGATCGGCGATGACGACCCCCACCGAAGCGATGCCGCCGTGCGCTCGCTCTGCGACGAGATGTACGCACGGGCCCTGCGGGCGCTGATCCGGGACAGCATCAGCCCCGACGTCATCCACAGCGGTATCAAGTACAACGTGATCCCGGGCGTCGCCACGATCGAGATCGATTGCCGCACGCTCCCCGGGACCACCGAGGGCGACATGCGCGAGGAGGTCATCGCCCGCCTTGGCGACCTGGCACCGCGCTGCACCGTAGAGCACCTGAACGGCGCCCCGCCGGTCGAGGCGCCCGCGAGCGGCGACCTGTACGACGTCCTCGCCGCCACCATCCGCGCCCACGATCCGGACGGCATTCCCGTCCCGGTCATGGCCCCGTTCGCCACGGACGCCAAGTCCACGGTGAAGCTGGGCGTCCCGACCTACGGCTTCTCGCCCCTGCGCCTGGAGCCGGGGGAGCGGTTCCTCGAGCGGTTCCACGGCACCGACGAACGCGTGGGCATCGAGGCGCTCCGCTGGGGCCTGCCC
>DATCGK010000255.1:0-7539 GCA_036508975.1 Candidatus Limnocylindrales bacterium | reverse complement strand
ACGCCAAGCTGGAGCCCGCGGTCGTGTTCGCGGCGCTCAAGGTCGGCCGCCCGGTCCGCCTCGTCCTGACGCTGGAGGAGACGTTCCAGGCGGTGCGCCGCGCGGCCTGCGAGGCCCGGGTCCGCACGGGGTTCCACCCCGACGGCCGGATCGCCTTCCAGGACATCGACGCCGACTACCTCATCGGCGCGTACGCGGACATCGCGGATCGCGTCGTGGGCAAGGGCAGCTACCCGGCGGCGGGGCCGTACAACGTGCCGGCCGTCCGGATCCTCGCCCGGAGCGTCCTCTCGCACACCACGCCGTCCACCGCGTTCCGCGGCTTCGGTAACCCGCAGGTCAACTGGGCCGTGGAATCCAACGTGGACGAGGGTGCCCGCGCGCTGGGGATGGACCGCCTCGAGATCCGTCTCCGGAACCTCGCCCGCAAGGGCGACGCGTTCATCCCGTTCGACACCCCGGCCGACGGCGACTGGGAGCAGACCGTCCGCCTGGCCGCCGAGCGGGTCGGGTGGGGGAGTCCCCTGCCGGAGGGCCGCGGCCGCGGCATCGCCCTGGGCATCAAGTCCGGCCCGACCACCGGCCTCAGCTACTCCAACGTCCGGCTCCTCGGCGACGGCAGCGTCATCGTGTTCGCCGGCACGTCCGACATGGGCCAGGGCGCCCGGACCGTGTTCGCGCAGATCGCCGCCCAGGAGCTGGGCGCCCCGCTCGACTGGGTGACGGTCGTGATGGGCGACACCGCGATCGTGCCCTACGACCAGCAGACGTCCGCCAGCCGCTCCACGGTCCTGATGGGCAACTCCGTGCTGATGGCGTGCCGCGGTATCCAGGCCCAGCTGCGGGCGATGGCCGCGCGGCTCCACGGCGTGGACGAGGAACAGGTGACGGTGGACAAGGGCGTCGTGCGCGTGGGCGACCGCGAGCTCACGGTGCTCGAGATCCTCAAGCCCGGGCTGGGCAAGCTGGGCGGCGAGTTGACGGGCCTCGGCGAGGTCCGCAAGGACGCCGATCCCACGCATCCGCTCTCCGGTGCCCCAGCCTTCTTCGAGTTCAACTGCACCGCGATCGAGTGCGAGGTCGACCGCGAGACGGGCGACGTGACGCTCGTCAAGCACGTGACGGTGTCCGACGTGGGCAAGGCCCTCAACCCGCTCCAGGTCCGGACGCAGGACGAGGGCGCGGCGATCATGGGCCTCGGCCACACGCTGATGGAGCACTACATCTACGACGATGCGGGCCGGATCCGGAACCTGGGCGCCATCGATTACCGGATCCCGACCAGCATGGACCTGCCGCTCTGGCTCCACAGCGAGACGGTCGAGAACGAGGACGGGCCGGGCCCGTACGGGTCCAAGGGCATGAGCGAGGGCGCGCTCCTGTGCGTCGCTGCGGCCGTGGGCGCCGCGGTCCGCGACGCCATCGGCGTCCCCATCCGGGACCTGCCGCTCACGCCCGAGCGCGTGTGGCGGGCCATCCACGATGCGGCCGCCCCGGCGGGCGGATGGGAGGCAGGATCATGAGGTTCGGCAAGGAGATCGGCCCGGTCGGGGACATGCCGGCCGAGCAGGTCGTGCGCGCGGCGCAGCTGGTCCGCGAGGGCCGGATGGTTTCGCTGGCGGCCGCCCGGTTCCCGGGAATGCCGCTGTTCCCGGGGCACCCGCCGTTCCAGGTCCTCAACTACCGCACGCCGCGCGGGATCCGGGCCACCGGTGCCCAGCCCTGGGGGCCGGTCAACGATGCCGGCCTCGGCTATATGGCCGAGTACGTCATGGCGACCAGCCACTCGGGTGCCCACATGGACGCGCTAGCCCATATGACCGTCGGCGACGACATGCACTGGTACGGCGGCGGCAACGCCGACGAGCACCTGACCGACTTCGGGCCCGTGCACGGCGACGCGGCCAAGATGCCACCATTCTTCACCCGTGGCGTGCTGATCGACGCACCAACCTTCCGGGGCGTGGACTGCCTGCCCAAGGGATCGCCGATCGATGCCGCCGAGATGGACGCGATCTGCGTGGCACAGGGCGTGACGGTCGCAGCGTGGGACGTGGTCGTGATCCGGACCGGCTACATGAGCCTCTGGCCCGATGCCGAGCGGATGGCCGCCCACAAGACCCCGGGCCCCGACATCTCCGTGGCCCGCTGGCTGCTGGAGCGCGGCGTCATCGCCACCGGCACCGACACCGAGACCTACGAGGTCCAGCCGGCCCCCAACACCGGTCCCGAGGGGAACCCCCAGCCCGTGCACACCGCGCTCCTCATCGAGAACGGCGTCTACATCATGGAGAGCCTCGACCTCGAGGAGCTGGCCCGCCAGCGCATCTACGAGTTCCTGTTTGTCGCGCTGCCGGTCAAGATCCGCGGCGCGACGGGCTCGATGGTCGACCCGGTGGCGGTCATCTAGCCCACGCCTCCCCTCCCGCCCCCCCGAACAAGAAGGAGTCGACCCGATGTCCGCCGTGCCCGCGACCATGCAGGCCCTCGTCGTCCTCGAGCCCAGCGTGCTCGAGATCCGGGAGGTCCCGGTGCCTGTGCCCGGACCCAACGAGGTCCTCGCCCGCGTCCGTGCGGTCTCGATCTGCGGCACCGACGCCCACCTGATCCGGGGCGACTACCCGGGCTTCTGGCCGCCCGCGTTCCCGTTCATCCCGGGGCACGAATGGGCGGGCGAGATCGCGGCCCTGGGTCCCGGGGCCGAGCGCTTCGGCTGGCAGCTCGGCGACCGCGTGGCCGGCACGTCGCACGACGCCTGCGGCGTGTGCCAGAAGTGCGTCGAAGGGCGCTACAACCTGTGCGAGAACTACGGCAAGGCCGGCCTCCACAAGCAGTACGGCCACAGCGTGCAGGGCGTGGATGCCACGTACGCGGTCCACGGCGTCAAGTGCGTCTTCCCGCTGCCGGAGGGCCTGTCGTTCGCCCAGGGCGCCGTCATCGACCCCGCGTCGATCGCCCTCCACGTCGCCAACCGCGGCAATATCACCCCGGGTGACACCGTGGCGATCACCGGCGCCGGGGCCATCGGCCTGCTCGCCGGGGACGCGTCGCTCGTCCGCGGCGCGGGCCGCGTGATCCTGCTCGAGCGCAACCCGGGCCGCCTCGCCAAGGCCCGTGAGATGGGCTTCGAGGCCATCGACTCCGGCGAAGGCGACCCCGTCGCCGAGGTGCGCGCGATGACCGGCGGCCTGGGCGTGGACGTCGTCCTCGAGTGCGCCGGCGTCCCGGCCACGGTGCAGCTGGCCCTCGGCATGCTCCGGCGCGGCGGCCGCTGCGCGGCGGTCGGCATCCCGACCACGGGCGTGGAGATCGCGATGCAGCGGCTGGTCCTCGACGAGCTGGAGCTGGTCGGCTGCCGAGCATCCGCGGGCGAGATGCGGCGCGTCATGCCCCTGGTCGTCCAGGGCCGGATCCGCGTCGACGACGTCATCACCCACCACTTCCCGCTCTCCGAGTACCCGTCCGCGCTCGCCACGTTCAACGACCCGGCGAGCGGCGCCATCAAGATCATCGTCGAGCCCTGAGCCGCCTCCCGCCGGAGCCCCGGAGCGAAAGGAACGCCATCCTCGTGCCCCACGTCTTCGACTACGACCACCCCCACGACCTGCCGCTCGCCGACCTCGCCTTCGTCATCGGCGGCAAGGCCGCCAACATCGCCACGATGGCCACGGAGCTGGGGCTGCCGGTGCCGCCGGCGTTCACGATCACCACCGGCGCCTGCAACGAGTACCTGGCCAGCGGCTGGCCGGACGGCCTGGACGACGAGATCCGCGAGCACCTGACACGGATGGAGGCCCTGGTGGGGCGGCGCTTCGGGGATGCGGCGGACCCGTTGCTCGTGAGCGTCCGGTCCGGTGCCCCCCGCTCCATGCCCGGGATGATGGACACGATCCTCAACCTGGGTCTCAACGTGGCGACCGAGGCCGGACTGGCGGAATGCTCCGGCGACGCGGCCTTCGCGGCCGACTGCCACGCGCGGTTCTGCAAGATCTACTGCGACGTCGTGGGCGTGGGCGACGTCCCGCAGGACCCTTGGCAGCAGCTCCGGGGCGCCATCGAGGCCGTCTTCCGCTCCTGGAACAGCGACCGGGCGCGCGCCTTCCGTGCCCACGAGGGCATCAGCGAGTCCCTGGGGACGGGCGTCACGGTCCAGGCCATGGTGTTCGGCAACCGTGGATCCGACTCCGGGACCGGGGTGCTGTTCACCCGCAACCCGGCCACTGGCGAGAACGCGTTCTACGGCGACGTGATGTTCAACGCCCAGGGCGAGGACGTGGTCGCGGGCACCCACCAGACCGAGGACGTGCGGATCCTCGACGAGCGGATGCCCGACGTCGCGGCCGAGCTGCGCCGGTACGCCGTCACGCTCGAGCAGCATTACCGGGACTGCTGCGATATCGAGTTCACGGTCGAGCAGGGCCGTCTCTGGATGCTCCAGGTCCGGGTCGGCAAGCGCACGCCGCAGGCGGCGCTGCGCATGGCCCTCGAGATGGCCGAGGATCCAACGTTCCCGCTGTCACGCGAGGAGGCCGTCGGGCGCGTCCGTGACATCCTCGCCAACCCGCCGACCACCGTCACCGAGCGCTCCGATGCCGGGCCGGCGCTGACCCGGGGCCTGCCTGCCTCGCCTGGCGTGGCCTGCGGCGAGATCGTGCTGACGCCCGAGGCCGCCGTCGCGGCCACGGACGCCGGGCACCGGGTCATCCTCGTGCGTTCGGAGACCTCCCCGGACGTCGTCCACGGCATGAGCCGGGCGGTCGGGATCCTGACCAGCACCGGCGGGTTCGTCAGCCACGCCGCCGTGGTCGCGCGCGGCTGGGGGATCCCCGCCGTGGTCGGGGCCTCGGGCGTGGTGCTCGGGGACGGGACCGTCGCCATCGGTGGGATGGTGCTGTCGGCCGGCGATACGATCACGATCGACGGCGCCACCGGCGACGTCTTCGCAGGAGCCGCGGCCGGCGTCACGGAGGTGGTCCCGGAGGCGGCGGTTCTCCTGGGCTGGGCCAGCGAGTTGGGGATCGAGATCGAGGCGCCGGCGGGTGAGGGCGAGCTCGTCCCGTCGCCGTGCGCGGAGCCGGAGCCGGAGGGAGCCGTGACCGTGGGGATCTCCGACGACGACGTCATCCGCATGCTCGTCATCAAGGGGTATGGCGACGGCGCCGCCGTTGGAACGGCGCTCGGCTGTGCCGCGGAGGACGCCGCGCACGTGATCGACCGGCTCGTGGCGGCTGGCATCGCGGAGAAGGGGGCCGGCTCCTTCCGCCTGACCGCCGACGGCAAGGTGGTGGGCCGCGAGAAGATCGCCAAGGACGCGGCGGCCTGGGGCGCGGATAACGCCGGGGCCGCGCTCGACGCCTTCGTGGCGCTGGACCGCCGGATGAAGGACATCGTCACCGCGTGGCAGATGAAGGACGCCAGCACCATCAACGATCACACCGACACCGCCTACGACGCCTCGGTGCTGGCGCGCCTGGGCGCGCTCCACGCCGACGTCGACGCTTGGCTGGCCCCGCTCGCGGCCGGCCTGCCACGCCTGGCGCGGTACGGGGTGCGGCTTGCCGCGGCGTCCGCTGCGGCCGCCTCGGGCGACGGCAGGTACGTCGCGTCGCCGCGCGTGGACAGCTACCACGGAGCGTGGTTCGAGCTGCACGAGGACCTGATCCTCCTCGCCGGCCGCAATCGCGCCGACGAAGTGGCGGCGGGCCGGGCATGACCGCGACGCCAGAGGAGAGCGAACCATGAGCCTCGAGGGCCGCCGGGTCGTCGTCACGGGAGCATCGAGCGGGCTGGGCGCGCACACGGTCCGCCTGCTCGTGGGGCGGGGTGCCCATGTCGTGGCGGCAGGCCGCCGGCTGGACCGCCTGGAGGCACTGGCCGCCGAGCTCGCGGGCGCCCCGGGGCGCGTGGTCCCGTGCCGGGCGGACGTGACCCTCGAGGGGGACGCCGACGACCTCGTGGCCGCCGCCGTCGCAGCGCTCGGCGGCATCGACGTCCTCGTCAACAACGCGGGGAGTGAGGTCCAGGGGCCCATCGACCGCCTTTCGCTCGAGGCCTTCGAGGGCATGTTCCGGGCCAACGCGGTGACCGTGTTCCTGTGCGTTCGTGCGGCGCTGCCCGCCCTGCGCGAGAGCCGCGGCATGATCGTCAACCTGGGTTCCACGGTCGTCGCCCGGCCGCCCCGCGGCCGCTTCGGCTACGTGGCCAGCAAGGGTGCGGTGGAGGCGATGAGCCGCGCGCTCGCCGTGGACCTGGGACGCGACGGGATCCGCGTCAACTGCATCCGGCCCGGGATCATCCCATCGGAGTTGCGCGGCTCGACCGAGGGCGAGGAGCGCGCCCGCTTCGAGACCGGGCTCCACTTCGGGCGCCAGGCGCTCTCGATGGTGGGGGAGGGCAGGGACGTGGCCGAGGCGATCGCGTGGCTGTGCGGTGACGGCGGCCGCTTCATCACGGGCACCGTGATCGATATCGACGGTGGCTTCACGCTCGGGACGGCGGACGTCCTGGGCTGACCGGTTCCGCGGACCCGCCCCGCCGGCCTGCCCCGCGGCGGCCCTACGGCTTGACGATGATCTTGATCGCCCCGCTCGAGCGGTCGTTGAACGTGGCCAGCGCCTCAACGTAGTCCGCCAGCGCGAAGCGGTGGGTCACCACCTCGCGGACGCGCATCCGTCCCTGCTCCACGTGCGGGATCACGCGCCGCATCTCGCCCGCGGAGGCACGGGAGCCGACCAGCTCCAGCTCGTCGAGGACCAGCCGCTGCATCGCGATCTCCACGCCCACGGTTGGGATGCCGACCGCCGCGCACCGGCCGCCGCGGCGGAGCATCTCGAGGGCCGCCTCGACCATCTGGGGCACGCCCGCGCACTCGAGCACCACGTCCACGCCCAGGCCGCCGGTCATGGCCCGCACCGCGCCCACGGGATCGCCGGCGGCGGTGTTGACGGTCTCGAAGCCCATGGCGGCAGCCTTCGCAAGTCGGTACCCGCGACCCACGACGATGACCCGGCCGGCCCCCCGGATCCGCGCGGCGTCGCCGCCCAGCAGGCCGATCGCCCCGGCGCCGGTGATGGCCACGGTGTCACCCGGGGTGATGTTGCCGCGGTTGGCGACGTGGAGGGCGATCGACGCGGGGTCGATCATGGCCCCGTCCTCGAACGTGAGACCGTCGGGGAGGGCGAAGATCGTCTTCACGCCCTGGACGACGTAGGTGGCGTCGGCCCCCTGCACGCTGTGGCCGTACTGGCGGTGCAGCCCCTGGCGACCGTAGTTCTCGCACAGGTTGTAGCGCCCCTCGACGCACTTCTGGCAGACGCCGCAGGCGTCGTGGCTGGTGCCGGCCACGCGGTCGCCGAGCTGCCAGCCGAAGCGCTCGGCACCGGGACCCAGGGCCGCGATCTCGCCCGCCCACTCGTGCCCCGGGATGAACGGGAACGCGGGCGGCCAGAACCCCGGGTAGTCGCCCCGGATCAGGTGGGCGTCGGTGCCGCAGATCGAGACCGCACGGACGCGGGCGAGGACCTCGTTGGGTCCGGGCAC
>DATCGK010000254.1:0-16498 GCA_036508975.1 Candidatus Limnocylindrales bacterium | reverse complement strand
TAGATGCTTATGTCGCCGACGCGGCCGCGATGCTCAATGCCATCCCAGCCGCAGCAGGGGTCGTAGACGCGGCCCTTGTACGGCGCCAGCATCTCGACGAGCACGCGGACGACGCGGCTGGGCGTGGAAGAGCTGGCGAACTCCGGGAGGAAGCCGTATACGTGGCCGAGGATGTCCCTGGCCCGATCCGCCGGGCTGCCGAGGCCGATGTCGGACACGAGGTTGATCAGCTGGGCGAGGCGCGCCGCCTCGAGGCCGGGGCGGGCGAAGTCCTTGGGCAGGACGCCCTTGAGGGTGGGGTTCTCGCGTTCGATGGCGTCCATGGCGTCGTCGACCGTGCGGCCGATCGTGGGTTGGGGCGCCTGGGCCTTCAGATGCGACCAGCGAGCCTCGCGCGGGACCCAGAAGATGCTGGCGGCCTTGTACTCATCGGGGTCTTCGGGGTCGGCGCCTTCGCCTGCGGCGGCCGCGGCCAGCTCGGCATGTTTCGATTCGAAGGCGTCGCTGATGTACTTGAGGAAGATCAGGCCCAGGACGACGTGCTTGTACTCGGCGGCGTCCATGTTGTTGCGCAGGGCGTCGGCAGCCTGCCAGAGCTTGGCCTCGAAGCCGAGGTTCGCCCCGGTCGCTGCGCTCCCCATGCTCGTCCTTGATCGCGCCAACGCTCACCCCCAGCGAACTCGATAACCCGAGTCTATCCGAGCGATGGACCCTCCTCGGCGGCCTCGCGCGCCAGGCCCGTCGACATCTTGTTGCCCAACAGGCATGCCGACCATCGGCCAGCCGGCAATGGGCGACGATACGGGACAGGCCGGGGGGCACACGAGCGACGAGAGCGGCAGGGCCATGCACCGCATCACCAGCGGTGCTATCCGCGGCCGAAACCCGGAACCTCGGGCCCGCGTACCCCGTCGTACGTCCTCTGCGGGCGCTCTGATCACGAGCCGTGATCAGACGCACCGTATCGCTGTCGGGCAGGGCCGTTCCGCCAAGGAATGCCCGCCCAGAGCATCGGTGGTGATGCCGCCGTCGTTAGCCCGCCGCAAGCCTGCCCGCCGCAAGCCTGCCTGCCGCAAGCCTGCGGTGAGCCGGTCGTGTACCACCGCCGGTTCTTGAGCAGCCGGTCGGCCAGCCGCACGACGAGCCACGTAGTGGCGGGCGAATGGCGGGACGGGCCGCAGCAGTTCGACCGCAAACCCTCGTGTCTCGCCGACTGTGTCCGATCGGCGCGGTGGAGCTCGACGGCCCGGTGAATGACCCGGCGGACGACGCGGTGTGCAGGTTGACACCTGCATGCTGGAGGCGTCCCGAGATTCACGGTTGTCGGCGGGCCGCCACGCCCAGGGTGGTCGACCTCCAACCCCGGGCGCCAGCCTTGGGCCCCCTCACGCGGCCAGCTGGTCACGGAGCTTGACGCGGGCCCTGCTCATCATCGTGCGGGTCGCGCAGTCCGAGCGGCCGATGGCTGCCGCGATCTCCGCCCCGGCATACCCGTTCGCCGCCAGCACCAGGGCGGTCCGAGCCCCGTCGGGCAACGTCTGCAGGGCCGATGTGAGCGCTGCCCGGGCCTCACCGTCCAGCACGATCGCCTCCGGCGTCGCCGGCTCCTCGTGGCGCACCAGGGCGCCCGCGTACTTCCTGCCCACGGTGGCATGCCGGCCGAGGGAGACGGCGAGATTGGCGATCACGCGATGGAGCCATGCCCTCATGTTCACGGGCGGCCCCTTCGTGTCGATCTCGACGATCAGCCGGAGCAGAGCCTCCTGGACCAGGTCCTCGGCCGTCTCGGGGTCCCGGCAGGCGCGCACGGCGGCGCGGTACAGCTCGTCGTGGTGGCGCTCGAACATCTGGCTGGCAAGCTCGCGGGCCGGCCGGCCGTCCTGCAGCCCCGGCACGGGGCGGGCGGATCCTTCGAACGGCGGGGAGGGCGGGAAGGACGGGGTGGCCGACATGGCATTCGATCTCCTGCGTGGTGTTGACGCCGGCACCATGCACTGCGACCACCCCGGAACGACCGCGGGAGGACTGCGGGAGGACTGCGGTGTCAGAGCCCCAGGCGCGCCAGGCCGGCGACGGCCGGCGGACACCCGTCCGGTGCCCGCGTGACAGCCTCCCTGAACGCCCCCGCCGCAGCCATCCGGTCCCCGTTCGACTCGTGGGACTCCCCCAGGGCGACCATGAGGTCCACGTATCGGCCACGGAGCAGGACGCGGCGGTGCTCCACGAAGGCACTGTCACCGTAATAGGGACAGTCGTCGAGGTACTCGCCCCGGTACAGCCGGCGGGCCGTCTCCAGCAGCCGGACTCTGTCGGCCGGATCGGCGGCCGCGGCGTCGAGCGCCGCGAGGAACGCGTCCACGTCCGACCAGGCCACCAGGGCATCACCGAGCCGGTAGCGGTCGTTGGCGAACCGGACCGCCGAGCCGTCACCTCGCCGGTGGTCCGGGTCCAGGGTGGACCGCAGCCCGCCCATCGTCCGGTGGAAGGCGAGGTCGGCGCGCTCGAGATCGATATCCGGCCAGATGAGCTCGAGGACCTCGTCCTTGGCCACGCCGCGCTCGCCGCGGTCGTAGAGGAACGCGAACATCCCCAGTGCCTGGCGGCTTCCCGCCTTGTCGCCGCCCCAGCGCTCGATGCGGGTCCCTCCACGCTCGACGCGCAGCGGGCCCAGGGCGAGGACGCGCACGCCGGGAGCCACGTCGCTGCGCTCGACCAGCGCGGTGTGGAGTGCCGCCGCGTTGGAGTCGACCGTGGCGCGGGCTTCCGCGAGGCGGGCGAGCTCGGCCGCCTGCTCGTCCTCCCGGCGACCGGTTCGCAGCGCGCTGGCGACGTAGGACGCCGACAGCTCCAGCAGCCGGAGGTCGCGAGTCTCGAGCGGGGCGCCGGAGGCGGTCTCGCCCACGCGCATCTCCCCGACCAGCTCGCCACCCTCCATGAGCGGGATGGGCACGACCGAGCCGGGGACCGGGGGCTCCCCCTCGGACGCGACGAGGGTCCCGTCCGGCGCGGTCACCGTTAGCCCGGTCACGTCGAGCGCCCGGATGACGTGGGCGAGCGCGGGCTGGACGCCGGCGGAGGCCGGGCCGACGGCAAGCTCCCGCTCCCCGAGGGCGCGCAGCAGCCGATCCCGTGCGACCGCCGGGGAGCCGCCACCCATGACCGTCCCCCGGAGGCGCGGGCCGAGGGGACCGTAGAGGGCGGCGATGATGACCAGGCCCAGGGCGGGGAAGAAGGGGCCTTCGAGGCCCAGGAGGTTCGAGCTCACGATCGCGATGCCGAGCAGCACGACGATCAGGGCGCCCACGACCGCGCCGCCAATCACCGAGGTCCGGAAGGCGCGGGCTGCCACCGCGGGGCCGAAGAAGATGCCGGCCGCGAAGACCGCGTACGACGCGCATACGACGGCGAGCGTGATGCACGACGTCCCGATCCAGCGATCCGCGTCCCCGATCACGGGCAGGAAGCGGAGGCTGGCACCGAGCCCGGCCATCACGATCGTGGCCAGCGCCGCCCCGAGCTGGCGCCGCCGGAGCGGGCCGGCATCCCGGGCGCGCATGGCCCGGAGGAGCCAGCCCGCGCCCAGCGCGATGGCCGCGAGGCGCGCGACTACCCATCCCCAGCCGAGCACCCAGCCCGGGATCGGACCCAGGGAGAAGTAGGGTGGGGTTACGCCCACCGGCGGGTCGATATGGAGGATGGTCGGGAGCGGGAACGCCATGAGGATCACGTAGTTCAGGGCGACCACGGCCAGGTGCCGGCGGGAGGGATGGCCGTCGGTCGTGATCGACAGCGCGAAATGGGCGAGGCCCCCGATGGCCAGGGCGGCCGCAATATCCTCGATCGAGCGTGCGACGGCGGAGGCCTCGGTTGACGTGGTCAGCCGCTGGAGGAGAACGCTGCTGCTCCACGTGGCGAGCACGAGCGCGAGGAACGTGAACACGCGGGCGACCGGCAGGCTGGACCGCGTCGCGACGGTCAGGCCGAGCCACACGGCGAGCAGGGCGGACAGGGCCTGCGCCCCCACCTCAAGCATGGTCGGTACGTCCATCGCCGCCCCTCGCGTACCCAGACGGTCCACACGTGTGCGGGACCAGCGCCGGGGCGACGGGACGGGACCGGGGGTTGGGGAAGGTTCCCGGACTCGGCGGACGGTCACGGCAAGGCGGCGGTCGTCGCGCTGAGACGGTACGCCTTTCCGGGGCCGGATGGGAAGCCCTCCTTCCGGCCCCGCGTCGGGGGACAGCGGCAAGGTGCCGGCCCGGATCGATCCCGCTCTGACCCGCGGCACTTCCACGCCGTGGTAAGGCCGGGTAGCATCGCCCGACCATGGAGACCCTGCTCGATCTCCTCGAGGGGAGCGCCGCGCGGTACGGTGACCGCAATGCGCTTGGCCTCCGCCGCGACGATGGAACCACGTTCCACTGGAGCTATCGCGAGGTGCTGCGCCGCAGCCGCATCGCCGCGTGGCGGCTCCGTGCGCTGGGTCTCCAACCGGGCGACCGCGTCCTGACCTGGTCTCCGTCCGCGCCCGCGTTGCCGGCCGCCTACTACGGCGCCATGTACGCGCGCCTGATCTACGTGCCGCTGGACTCCCGCATGTCCACGGATGCGATCACGAACGTCATCACGGCCTCGGGTGCCGTCCATCTCGTGCTGGGCTCGGGCCGTGACGCCCCGGACCCGCGCGAGGTGGGCCTGGAGCGGTTCCCCACCACGCTCATCGAATCGCTGTCCGCGGATCCGGACGAGACCTTCCCTCCCGACTGGGAGGCGCAGGTGGCCGCCTGGGAGCGACCGGAGCCCGAGGAGACATTCGAGCTGGTGTTCACCTCCGGCACGACGGGCAAGCCCAAGGGCGTCGTGCTGACCCACGGGAACGTCCTGGCCGGCGTGACCTCCTTCCACAGGATCATCAACCCGATGGAGCACCGGCTCGTCTCGCTGCTGCCGCTCTCGCACTCGCTGGAGCAGGCAGTCTCGCTGTTCTACGCGATGGACGTGGGTGCGGACATCCTCTACGTCCGGAGCCGGAACCCTCGGGTCATCTTCGACTCGCTGCGCGAGCACCGGGTCACGACCATGCTCCTCGTCCCGCAGCTGCTGGACCTGTTCTGGAGCGCGATCGAGCGCGAGGTGGAGAAGCAGGGCCGGACGGCAACCTTCAACCGCCTGCGAACCGTGGCGCGATACCTGCCCTACGGCGCACGGCGGTTCCTGTTCCGGAGCGTCCACGCACAGCTCGGCGGTGGGGTGCGGCTGTTCGCCACCGCCGGCGCGTTCCTGCCGCCAGCACTCCAGCAGGCCTGGGAGGACATTGGCGTCATCGTCCTCCAGGGGTACGGCGCCACCGAGACCGCCGCCGGCTGCTGTACGACGATGAACGACCATCCGCTGGGCTGCGTGGGCTGGCCTCCGAAGCCGATCGAGATGCGGATCGCAGACGACGGCGAGATCCAGTTCGGCGGCCCGAACGTGTTCAAGGCCTACTGGAACAACCCCGAGGCAACGGTCGCGGCCTTCACCCCTGACGGCTGGTACAAGTCCGGGGATCTCGGGCGGCTGGACGAGAAGGGCCGGCTCCACCTGCACGGGCGCAAGAAGGACATCATCGTCCTGCCCAACGGGTTCAACGTGTACCCGGAGGACCTCGAGAACGCGCTGCGCGTCGCCGGGATACCGGACTCCGTGGTGCTCGAGACGAAGCCCGGGCGGATCGAGGCCGTGGTCCTGGCGCCCGAGACGCACGCCGCGCCGGGGGATCCTCGGGCCACCCCGCCGATCGAGGGGACATCGCCGGATGAGATCAGGACGACGATCGAGGCGGCGGTGAAGCGGGCGAACGCGGCGCTGGGACCGAACCAGCGGATCGCCGGCTGGCGGCTCTGGCCGGAGGCGGACTTCCCGCGCACGCACACGTTCAAGGTGAGGCGCGACCGGGTCCGCGCATGGGCCGCGATCGAGGCGCCGCTACCGGTGTCCGGGGACGAGGGGGCCCGCGCCGGATGAGCTCCCGCGCCGGTTGAGCCGAAGGTTGAGGGATCGATGTCACTCCTGGGTCGGTTGAGGCGGAAGCTGGTCGACCTGCTGATCAGCGAGGTGCCCGGACCGTACCCGGACAGCGTTCCCCCGGATATCGACGGGCGCCGTGATTCGGACGCGCCCGGGCACGACCGCGCGGTCCTGGACGCCCAGCTCCAGGCCAGGGGGTCCGCGGGCATGGGCGGCACCATCGTGAGCGGGCCACACGACGGGTTCGGGCCGCCCAGGTAGGACGGCCGGGGCGCGTTCCAGCCGCCGGGGGTCGTCTCAGCCGCCGGTCAGCGGCACGCCCACCGTCTCGAGCGTCGCCGCGAGGACCGCCACCCTGGGATCGGCATCGGCCGTCGGTGACCAGGCGAAGAACACGAGCGTCGGGCCGCGGCGCCGGATGACGAAGCGGGTGTCGCGCGGGTACTGGATCGCGCCCGTGCCAGAGGCGAGGTACGCGGCGAAGTCCCGCCCGATGCGGTCCGCCTCGGTGCTGGACGGCAGCTCGTAGACGACGACGTAGCCGCCCCGTGGATCGCCCGGGAGGACCGCCTGCAGGAGCCGGCGCGGGACCATGAACAGGCCAGGGCTCTCGCCGGGGCGATACTCGGTCAGCGGGTCCTGGACCTGGAAGGACGCCGCCCCCAGGGCCTCGGCCACGATGTCGTGGGTCAGCTGCGCGGCCTGCCCAGTCGGGGCCATGGTGGGGGCCGTGCCCGGCTCGATCCCGATGCCCAGCGCGGCGACCAGGATCAGCACGGCGCCCAGCACGAGGCTGGCGATGGCGAGCACGGCGAGCAGGATGGGCGGACCACCCCGGCGGCGGGCCGGCGTGATGGCGTCGGAACCGGTCGAGACCGTCACCCGGGAGGCCAGCCCATCGGGCGCCCGCCGAGCAGGTGCAGGTGCAGGTGGGCCACCGACTGACCGGCGTCGGGCCCGACGTTGGTGACGAGACGCCAGCCGCCGTCGAGGCCCTCGCGGCGTGCGATGTCAGCCGCCACCGCGAACAGCCGTCCCAGCAGCGGCCCGGAGGCCTCCGTCAGGTCGGCCGCAGACGCCACGTGCTCCCGCGGCAGGACGAGGACGTGCGAGGGCGCCTGGGGATGGAGGTCGCGGATGGCGACGACGAGGTCATCCTCGTGGACGTGGGCGGCCGGGATCTCCCCCGCCGCGATCCG
The DNA here is from genome assembly GCA_036508975.1 of Candidatus Limnocylindrales bacterium. Lineage (GTDB taxonomy): Bacteria > Chloroflexota > Limnocylindria > Limnocylindrales > CSP1-4 > CAIXZV01. Next base: position 9,290 of record DATCGK010000254.1, on the reverse strand, counting down.
GCAGAACAGGCAGTCGGCGCTCATGCGTCCCCTCCTTGGTTGGCCGGCGATCCGGCAAGCGCGAGCGGCCCTGCCCGCAAGGTGCGCGGCGCCGGGTCCACGTGGAGGATCTCCCCGGTGACGCGCTCGGTCGCACCGGGATCGATCGCCATCCGGCGAACCGTCAGGATCGCATTCTCGAGGTCATCGGGGTCGTCCGGGCGCGGGGTCACCGCGACCAGGACGTGGTCCCCCGCGTGGCCGACCCATCGCCCGTCGAGCAGGCGGGACTCGACCAGCACACGCGTCTCGGTCCCCAGCCCCCGTCGTGCAAAACCGGCGCGCGCGTCCGCGGCCACCGCCAGGAGCTCGCCCGCGCGCACCTTCTTCGTCCGCTCGTCCACCTGGCCGGTCATCCGGGTCGCAGGTGTGCCCGGCCGGGCCGAGTACCGGAACACGTGCAGTCTGGCAGGGTCCAGCTCCCGGATGAACGCGATGGATCGCGCGAACGCCTGGTCGTCCTCCGTCGGGAAGCCGGCGATCACGTCCGCGTGGACAGCCACACCGGGGATCGCGGCCCTGGCACGCCCGACCACCCGGGCGTATTCGGCGGCGGTGTACCGGCGGCCCATGCGACGGAGCACGCCGTCGTCGCCCGACTGCAGCGGCAGGTGGAGGTGGGGCAGCGTGCGAGGTGCGCCGCGGACCCAGGCCTCAAGGAGATCGTCGTCCACGTGCTGGGGCTCGATGGAGGAGAGGCGGATCCGCTCGACGTCCGTCTCGTCCAGCAGGCGTTGGACCAGCCCGGCCAGCGTCAGCGCGCTCCGGACGTGCGAGCCGCGGGCGCCGCGCTCGGACCAGCCGCCGTCGTACGTGCCGATGTTGATCCCGGTGAGCACGATCTCGCGGTGTCCGGCAGCCAGCGCGCGCCGCACGTCCGCCAGCACGACGTCCGGCGCGAGGGACCGCTCGTCGCCGCGGGCCCGCGGGATGATGCAGTACGTGCAGTGGAACGAGCAGCCATCCTGGACCTTGACGAACGCGCGGGTGCGCTCGACCGAGGCGCGGTCGTCGTCGACGCCGTCCACGCGGGCGGCCGCAACCGCCTCGACCCCCGACATCGTAGGCAGGGCGGCATCGAGCGGCGCGTCCGGGCGGCCGGCGTCCCCGGGCCCGGCGCCCGGGGCGGTCCAGGCGCCTCCGGGCCCGGCGCCCGGGGCGGTCCCGGCAGCGGCACCGTCGCCGAGCCGGAGCAGCCCCTCCAGCTCGGCCAGGAACGCGGCCTTGTCCGCGTTGTCCACCAAGCGCGCACCAGCATCCACCACCGCGAACGCCGCCGGATCCACGGCGACGGAGCAGCCGGTCACGACGACCTGCGCCCTGGGGTTCGCGCGGCGGGCGCGGCGGACCGCCGACCGTGACTTCTCGTCGGCGGTCGAGGTGACGGTGCAGGTGTTGACAAGGTAGAGGTCCGCGGCCTCGTGCGGATCCACCAGAGGGACGGCGGCCGCGCGCAGGAGCCGGGCCGCGGCCTCCATCTCGGACTGGTTGACCTTGCAGCCGAGGTTGACGATCGCGGCTGACCTGGGACGTGCCGGGCCGATGTGCGTAGCGGGGGCGAACGGGAAGGGAGAGGACAGGTCCGGCATTCGGCCCGGATCGTAGCGCAGGGGCGCGGAGGGCTCGCCGGCGGGCGTGACGGACTTCAGGCGGGCAGCCGCCCCTGCGAGTCGGGCAGGACGATCACGGGGTGGCCCTCGGCACGGGCAGCGGCCACCAACGATGAATCGGTGGTGGCGATCGCCTCTCTGGTGATGATGCCAGTCGCGAGGACGATGCAGTCTGCCATCGACACCAGGCGCCGATCGCGTCTCCAGTGGCGAGACCGCAGGGTTCCCGCCAATCGCCCGATCTCCTCGTCAACGGGGACGACATCGATGCCCGTCGCGAGCAGCCACCCCAACATGGCGGAGGCCTCCTCGACCCGACGGCCAGCGACCCGGACGAGCACATCCATGAGCTCGGCGATACCGACGGTGGAGATCGACGCGAGGCCATCCCGCCCACGAAGGATCTCCGACACTTCGTCCGCCGCCGGCTCATCGCGAACCAGGGCGATGAGGGCGCTCGAGTCGAACAGGCTCATCCGCCGAACTTCCGCTCTTCGGCCTCGGCCTCCTCTTCGCGCATCTGCGCGCGAATCTCGTCGCTCGTCAAATCCAAGGTCCGGAGCGAGCCTCGAAGGGCCGCGATCGGGTCGGCGGGAACCGGCCGCAGCTCGAGGGAGGTGCCGTGGTCCACGAGGATCACGCGGGTCGCGCCCCACCGGTGCCGGATCTCGGCCGGGATCGAGATCTGGCCGCCACGGGAGATGGTCGCCGTCTTCATGCGATCTACGCTATCTCATGCGTCAAGACGCTGCTCATGCATATCGGCCATTCTCATGAGGACGCCCGGGCGCATGCGGTCCGGGTCAGGATGGGCGCAGCATCTCCAGCGCCACCCAGTCGCCCTCCGCCCAGCGGTTGACGACCCCCAGGCCGCGCGCGCCGAACGCCTCCACGACGCCCGCCTCGCGGGTGAGGAAGATCCCCGACGCGACCAGCGTGCCGCCCGGGCGCAGGTCCTCCACCAGGCCGTCGGCGAGCGTGATGAGCAGGGACGCGATGAGGTTGGCGAGCACCACGTCGAACGGGCCCTCGCCACTGGGCGAGCTCCCCTCTCGGACGCGGATCACCCGCGCCAGCCGGTTGCGACGTGTGTTGGACGCGCTCGCCTCGACGGCGATCGGGTCGAGGTCCACGGCCAGCACGTCGCGCGCGCCGAGTTTCGCGGCCGCGATCGAGAGGATGCCGGACCCAGAGCCCACGTCAAGGATGCTCGCCCGTCCGCCGTCGCTGCCCCCGTGCTCGAGCAGGCCGCGGTCCCCGAGCGACTCGAGCGCCGCGAGGCACAGCCGCGTGGTCGGGTGGAGGCCCGTCCCGAACGCCATGCCGGGGTCGAGCGCAAGGACGACGTCGTCGGGCAGGCGGCGATGGCGTCGCCAGGTGGGCCTGATGACGATGCGCCGGCCGATCCGGAGCACCGGAAAGTGCGCCTTCCAGGCGTTGGCCCAGTCGGCCTCGAGGACGACGGCCGCGGCCAGGTCCCCGATCGGCCGCATGCCGAAGGCCTGGAGGTGACCGAGGTCCCGGTCCGCCCGGGCGACGGCGGCACGGATCGCGACGACGTCGAGGATCGGGAGGTGGGCCCGGACCATGGCGGGACGGGCGAAGTCCAGACGGGCGGCGAGCCCATCCTCGACAAGCTCGAAGGCCGGTTCCACGCTGGTTCCGCCGGGCGCCGCGCGGGACAGGATCTCGGAGACGGCTTCGACGGCCTCGTGGTCGGCGGCGACGGACAGCTCCAGCCAGGCGCCCGGGGTCGCCGCCGCGGCGGCGAGGTCGATGCCCGCGAGCGGATCAGCCGGCGACGGACCAGCGAGGTTGATGCCCGCGAGCGGATCCGCCGCGGCGGCAAGGTCGATGCCTTCGAGCGGATCAGCCGGCGTGCCCGGCCCGGGCTCGGCCGCCGTCGCCGGATCGGGCGTCGACGCCGGCCCGGGTGCGGTGCTCATCAGATGCCCAGCTTCTCGCGCAGCCCGCCACCGGCGGAGACGCTCTCGCCCGCATCCTTCGCATAGGCCTCCAGCATCTCGCGCTGGTGCTTCGAGAGCTTCGTCGGCACGACGACGTTGACGACGACGTGGAGGTCGCCGCGAACGGACTGGCGGCGCAGGTGCGGCACGCCGCGGCCGCGGAGCCGGATCTCGGTCCCGGGCTGGGTGCCGGCCTTGATCTCGACGTCGGTGCCGTCGCCCTCGACCGTGGGCACGTGGAGCTTCGTTCCCAAAGCAGCCTGGACGATCGAGACGTTGGCCTCGTAGAAGAGCTCCGTTCCCTCGCGGGTGAGTGACGGGTGATCGGCGACGTGGACCGCGACGTACAGGCTCCCCGGGGCGCCCCCGCGGGGCCCCGTCTCACCCTCGTTGGAGAGGCGGATCTGGTGGCCCTCGTCGATGCCGGCGGGGATGGTCACGCGCAGGCTCCGGCGGCGTTGCGTGCGGCCCTCGCCGCGGCAGGTGTCGCACGGCGACTCGACGATCCTGCCCTCGCCGCGGCACCGCGGGCAGGGGGCGACGTTGACCATCTGGCCGAGCATCGTCTGGCGGATGCTGCGGACCTCGCCGCGACCGTTGCACTGGGGGCACTGCGTCGGTGCCGTTCCCGGCTTCGCACCCGAGCCGGCGCAGGCGTCGCAACGGCCGAGGACCGGGAACGCGATCTCCTTCTCGGTGCCGAGGACCGCCTCCTCGAACGAGATGCGCAGGTCGTAGCGGAGGTCGGAGCCGGTGGTCGGCTGCCCGCGCCGGGCACCGGCGGCCGCCGCTCCACCGAAGAAGGCGTCGAAGATGTCCGAGAAGCCGCCGAAGCCCGCCGAGCCGAAGCCCTGGGCCCCGCCCGCGGCACCTGCGCCGCCAAGGCCGGCCCGGCCGAACATGTCGTAGGTCTGGCGCCGCTGGGGATCGCTGAGGACCTGGTACGCCTCGTTGATCTCCTTGAACCGGTCCTGCGCCTCCGGCTCCTTGTTGACATCCGGGTGCCACTGCTGGGCGAGCTTGCGGAAGGCGCGCTTGATCTCGGCGTCGTCGGCGGTCCGCTCGACGCCGAGCACCTCGTAGAGATCGCGCTCTGCTGCCATGGGTGGGGAGAGTCTACCGGCCCGCGGGCCCGAGCCCGACCAGCGACTCCCCGAGCCCGGCCAGTGTCTTGGCGCGCTCCAGGACGTCGCCCAGCATCGCCTGGGTCAGCACCCCGGTGAACGTGTTCTGCTGGCTGGGGTGGTAGGAGCCAACGAGGACGTACCGGCCGATCTGCGCCTCCGCGCCATGGCCGAACGCCGGCCTGGGGATCGGGGTTGCCGTCGCGGGGCCCAGGGCGGCAAGGGTCCTGAGGGACGCGTCCCAGCCGATGGCGCCCAGCGGCACGATGACCGTGACCGCGGTGAGCAGCTGGAGCTCGCGGACGAGGTAGGGGCGACAGGCGGCCTGCTCCTCGCGCGTGGGCTTGTTGGCCGGGGGCGCGCACCGGACCGCCGCTACGACGCGGACGCCGCACAGCTCGAGGCCATCACCGGCGCGGCGGCCGTCGGGTTGGCTCGCGAGGCCGGCCGCGTGCATGGCACGCCAGAGGAAGTCGCCGGAGGCATCGCCCGTGAAGACCCGGCCGGTCCGGTTGGCGCCGTGCGCGCCGGGGGCCAGGCCGACGAGGAGGATCCTCGCCTGCTCGTCGCCGAAGCCGGGGACCGGGCGGCCCCAGTAGGGCTCGTCGCGGTAGCGGGCGACCTTCGTGCGGGCCTGACCCTCGCGCCACTCCACGAGGCGCGGGCACGCCCGGCACTGGCCGATCACGGCGTCGAGGGACGGGAGGTTCGGGGCATTTCGGGCAGCGACGGCGGGCTGGACAGCGGGCATCCCGGGGATCCTACCCGGCGGGCGGGCGACGCGGCGCCGGGTCCTACTTGAGGAGCATCCGGTCCAGCCGCCGCCCCACGACCGACAGCCCGATCAGGCCCATCGTCCCCAGGTAGACCACGTGCCACAGGATCGACGGCTCCACGAGGCCGAGCACGAGGGACCGGATCATGTCCACGCCCTGCCACAGCGGCGTCAGCTCGATGAGCACGCGCAGCGGCTCCGGGTAGGCGGTCAACGGATAGAACGTCCCGCTGAACAGGAACAGCGGCAGCACGACCAGGTTGACGAGGTCGAAGTCCTGCCAGGAGCGCATGAACGTCGTCGCGGCCATGCCCACCGCCGCGAACGCGAACGCGAGCAGCGTCGCCGCGGGCACCGCGAACACCGCCCACGGCGACCGGACCAGGCCCAGCACGAGGATGACCACCACGAACCCCAGCGCGTACAGCGTCGACCGGATCACCGCCCAGCCGATCTCGCCCAGCGCCACGTCGCCGGGGCCCAGCGGCGTCGCGAGCACCGCGTCGTACGTCTTCTCGAAGTTGAGCTTGAAGTAGACGTTGAACACGGACTCGGAGATCGCCCCGTTCATCGATGCAGTGGCGAGCAGCGCGGGCGCCACGAACAGCGCGTACGGGGTCGCCACCCCGTTCGGGCCCGGCACGTTCCCGACGATCCCGCCGATCCCCATGCCAATCGCGAGCAGGTAGAACAGCGGCTCGAAGAAGCCGGACAGGATCACCATCCAGCCATTCCGGTAGACGAGGAGGTTGCGCTCGACCAGGAGCAGCGCGCGTCGCCCGCCGAAGCCGGGTGGGAGGATGCGCCCGAGGGCGGCCAGCTGCAGCATCGTCAGCGCTCCAGCCGACGGCGGAACATGACGAACATCGCCACCGCGCCACCGACCGCGAACGTCGTGAGGACGACGACGTGGGCCACCTGCACCAGCGGGTCCTGCCACGCGGTATCGAGCGCCAGCGACCGCGCCAGGTCCACGCCGTGCCACAGCGGGAGCAGCCAGGCCAGCGGGCGGATGATCGCGGGCAGCTGCTCGATCGGGAAGAACGTGCCCGAGAACAGGAACAGGGGCGTGATGCCGAAGCGCCAGATCGAGTTGAACGCGGACGTGTCCCGCTGTGAGGACATGAAGGCCGCGATCGGCCCCGCGAAGGCCAGCGCCGTCAGCGTCCCCACCGGCACCGAGAAGATGATCCCGGGCGTCGCGGCAGCCCGAAACAGCACGATGACAACCAGGAAGATCGAGCCCACCAGCGTCGCGCGCGTGGCGATCCAGGCCAGCTGGCCGAAGGCGATCGCGAACGGCGTCAGCGGGGTCGCGAACATCGCGTGATAGCGGCGGACCCAGGTGAACCCGGCGAGGACCGGGAACGTGGCCTCGAACACCGCGCCCTGCATGACCGTGGACACGAGCAGGGCCGGTGCCAGGAACTCGAGGTACGGCACGCCGCCCATGGCCGCGCTGTTCGCCTTGTCCACGTAAGAGCCGAGTCCGATCCCCATGGCGAGCAGGAACAGGACCGGCTGGGCGAAGTTGCCGAAGATCGAGCCCCGCCAGGTGCGGACGTACAGCAGCCACTGGTGCTCGTACGCGGCGCGCAGGCCGGCAAGAGGGCTGGGACGCGGGACGGCGTCCCCGGTGCGGTGGGGCTGTGGGAGGCCCGGGACGTCCGCGACGGCCATGGCCTTACTCGACCAGGCTGCGGCCGGTGAGCCGGAGGAACACGTCCTCGAGCGAGCTCCGCCGCACCAGCACCGTCTGCGGCACGAGGCCCCGCCCCAGGACAGCCGTCGCGGCCGCCTCGCCGTCATCCGAGTAGACGAGGACGCGGTCCGGCAGCAGCTCGATCCGGTCACCGATGCCATCCAGCCTGTCGCCGAGCGTCTCCTGGACACCGACCGGGAAGCGCATCTCCGTGACCTCGCGCGTGGACCACTCCGAGATCAGGCTCCTCGGGGAACCCTCGGCCACGATCTTCGCCTTGTCCATGACCACGAGGCGATCGCAGAGCTGCTCGGCCTCGTCCATGTAGTGGGTCGTCAGGACGAGCGTCACCCCGCGCTGCTTGAGGCGGTACAGGCGCTCCCAGAGCAGGTGGCGCGCCTGCGGGTCGAGTCCCGTGGTCGGCTCGTCGAGGAGCAGGATCGACGGCTCGTTGATCAGCGCGCGCGCGATCGTCAGGCGCCGCTTCATGCCGCCGGACAGGGGCTCCACCTTGTCGCCGGCTCGCTCGGCCAGGTGCGCGAACTCCAGCAGCTCCCCGGCGCGGCGGCGCGACTCCGCCCGGCTCAGGCCGAAGTACCGGCCGTAGATCACGAGGTTGTCCCGGACCGAGATCTCGGTGTCCAGCGTGTCCTGCTGCGGGACGACGCCCAGGCGGCCGCGGATCCGCGCGCCGTCCGTGGCCGGGTCCAGGTCCAGGATCCGGAGCGTGCCCTCGGTGACCGGCGAGACGCAGGCGATCATGCGCATGGCGCTGGTCTTGCCGGCACCGTTGGGGCCGAGGAAGCCAAAGCTCTCGCCGGGCGCGACATCGAAGTCGATCGAATCGACGGCGGTCAGCGTGTCGAAGCGCTTCGTCAGGCCGCGGGCGTGGATGAGCGGCGCGGCGGAGTTCTCGGGCATGGGCGGCGCATGGTACCGCAGGGCATGTCGCCTGGCCCTGTCACGGGGTCCGTGCCGTCACCTCGCCGATTGAGATCGCGGTCACGCCCGCCGCGACCGCTGCCCGGAGCTGGTCCCGGTCCGCGCTGATGAGGGTCGCTCCGCTTCGTCTGGCCGTCTCGACGTACGCGGCATCCGGGACACGAACGCCATGTTCGAGGGCCAGGGCGTATGCCGCATGCGCGAAGCCGTGTGGGTCGCCTTCGTCGATCGAGACCCGGGACAGCGCCGCGAGCACGGCGTCGGCCGTCGGCCGGTCGATCCTGCTGCTCCTGACCCCGACTGCGAGCGCAGCCGCGACCTCCAGCAGGAAGTTGGGCGGCCCCGCGGCCATCAGGTGGCCGCCGGCGAGCGCTTCCGCCATCCGTGTCGCGCCGTCTCGGTCCGCCTCGTCATGGAACGCCCAGCGCAACACCACGCTGGCATCGAGCACGACCGCGTTCATGAGTCGTCCGTCGGGGCTGGCGGGAGGTACTGCAGCAGGCGCGCCCCGAACTCCTCCCGGACCTGGTTCAGCATCGCATCCACGGTGTCGTGCGGGCCGCTCGGCGGCTTCGTGAGCTTGCTCAGGCGCTCGAGCTCCGCGAAGGCCTGTCGGCGCCGCTCCAGCATCCGCTCCCAGGAGTCCGGCCAGTGGTCGCGGTTCCAGCGCCGGATGTACTCCTCGTCCGTCTCTGCGGATCCGTACGCGACGGCGGCCTCGCGCGCTGCGGTGGCGGGCAGCCGCTCCGGCGGCTCCAGCGCGGAGACCGGCACCCGTACGGCGCCCCCGATCTTCACGCTGGGCAGCGAGCCGTCAGCGATCCGTCGGCGCACGGTCCGCAGGCTGATCCCCAGGCGCGCAGCGGCCTGGGCGGCCGTCAGGTAGGTCGTCTCATCCATGCAGCCATCCTAGAGACGACGCCAATCCTGGTCAATAGGTGCCACGTGATGCCAGACGCGGAGCAGCCCCAACGCGGCGGGACGGTCCCCTCGTGCAGGGTCACGATCCCGCCGGACATCCCCTGCCAGGTGACGTCCACCAGGCCGGCCTCGCCCATGATCTCCGCGATCCGCTCCGGGGACGGGTAGGCCTGCACGCTCTTCACGAGGTATCCGTACGCGGCACCCTGC
>DATCGK010000253.1:0-2697 GCA_036508975.1 Candidatus Limnocylindrales bacterium | reverse complement strand
CGTCCGACCGGCACGTTCGTCGTCACCGGAGCTCCACGGTGAGCTGGTAGCGGTCGCCCCGGTACGCGGCGCGGACGAACTCGACGATCCGGCCGTAGCTCCCGGAGGTCAGGCGATGAATCCGGAGCACGGGCACGCGCTGGGGGAGCTCCAGCAGCTGGCGCTCCTCGGCGACCGGCTGTGCTGCCTCGATGGTCTGGCGCGTGGATCCCAGCGTGACGCGATAGCGCGAACGGAGGACGTCGTACAGCGAGGTTTCCGCGAGGTCGTCCTCGAGCAGGCCCGGGCACAGCGCGTGCGAGAGGTGCGAAGGCGGCGGATCCGCACGATCTCCGAGCCGGGCTCGATCCCGAGTGCCTGTGTCGGATTGGGCGTCCGAGGATGGCCCGCCACCTCGGACGTCACGCTCAGGCTCAAACATTCGGCCACAGGCCCTTAGTAGGCGATCGCGAGCAGCACGGACTCGGGCACGCCGAACTCGTGCGCGGCGCGCGCGAACGCAAGCTGGAGCGCGCCCGGCTTCGGGGCCGCCGCCGCCGCAGCGGTGGCGGTCGCGCCGAGCGCCATGATCGTCGCACCGAGCAGGACCAGCAACCGTGTCCCCGCCCGTCGTTCGTTCGATATCTCCGCCTCCCGTGTGGTGCTGCAGGCTCCGGTCGATCGCCGCACAATCGAACGCATCGGCCTACCGGCCCTTAGGCCGGAGCGAGAGGGTCGTCAGCTCGCCCGCCGCGACCTGGAACACGACGACCCGTTGGCCGTGCACATCGGCGCCGTCGAGCTTGACCTTATAGCGGCCCGGCGCGAGGTCCACGAACCCGAACCAGCCGGAGCCATCGGTGAGCTGCGAGGCGACGAGCGTCCGCCCGGAGACGTCATAGATGTCGACCCGCAGCTGGTCGAACGGCACGCCGTCGGGGTCGAGGATCGTCCCGCGTACATGACCTGCCGTCGGCTCGGTCTTCCACGTCATGGCGGGCACGCCTGCGGTCTCCGCGAACACGGGCGGCGTGACGGGGTCGTACTCGCTCGGCTGCGTCAGCGCGCGCGTCAGCTCCGCGCGACTCGCATCGCCGGACCGTGCGCCGGTGTTGGTGAGCGTGTCGGGTGTCCGATACGAGTAGCCGACCCAGCCGTGGCTCGGGTTCCCGGCGGCGCTCGGTGCCAGCGCCTTGCGCACCTGGATCACCGAATCCGGGACGGAGTTGAGGTAGATCGCTGAGCCGATGGCCGTGGCGCGACGGTACTGATGATCCTTTGCGAACGCATTCCAATGCTCATACCAGTCGCGCTGGCTGAAGTCGCCGAAGCAGCCGGGGATCGGCCCGCCCGTGCAGAACTCGCGCTTGTAGTTCATCGGGATGTTCAGGTCGAGGATTCCCTCCTCCATCCACGCGCGCCAGTCCTGGAGCACCTCGCGGTACGGCCGGGACTGCTCCCAGCCGCCCGTCTGGTCGGGTCCATCGCCGTAGGTGATGGTGTCGGCGCTGATGCGCAGCCCCGGCTTGATCGCGTACGTCTCGAGATAGACCCGGCGCACGATGCCGGTGATCTGGTCGCGCCGCCACTCGCTCCACTGGAGGTCGTCGGGGAGCGGCTTGTCAGTGCGCCCCGTCAGCGCCTGGAACCGCGCGAGCGCGACCGGGTTGTAGCCCCACGCGTTGTCGAGCGGCCAGGCGGCGAGCGGGAGGTCCGGGTAGCGGACGCGGTCGAAGTTGAGGCCGTCGACGTCGTAGTTCTCGGCGATGCTCGTGTACATCCGGACGATGTAGTCCGCGGCAGCCGGAACCCCGGGATCGAAGAACCAGTTGGCGGCGCTGCTGACGCTCTCGCGGAGCGCGCCGTCGTAGCGGACGCCGAGCCAGTTGTCGGCGCCGGTCCTCGAAGGGCCGTGGAGGTTGAACGGGTGCGCCGGGTCGGCGGGAGGCGTCGTGCTGTTCCAGAGCGCCGTCGTGATGATCCACGCGTGCACCTGGATCCCCTCGCGGTGCGCGACCTCGATCAGCGTGTCCAGCGGGTCATAGGGCAGCGGCGCGATGTTCGCCTGCGTGCGCGGCATCGCCGCCCGGTTGCAGAAGCAGTCGCCGCGCCGGCCCACCTGGGCGACGATGGCGTTCATGTTCGCGGCTTTGACCGCCGCGACGAGCTTCTCCACCTCCGCACGGTTGAACAGCCCTTCGCCGAAGGCGTCGACCCAATACGCCCGGAACTGCGCGGGCCGCGGCTCCGCTCCGACCGCCACACCGGGCAGCACGCCCAGAACCAGCCCCACGGTCGCCAACGCTACGACGATCCGACTCCGCATCATGACCTCCCTTAGACGTAGCCGCCGCCGCAGTGGCGTCTCCGCTAGACCTGTCGGGGCCAGTATCCCACCCGGCCGCACCCAAGGTCAAGAGTGTACATAGAGAGTAGATACTGCGTAAGATACTGACATACGCCGCAGGGAGGGTCCATATGCATCGCCTGCGCGAGGTGCTGACCTCCGGGCTCACGGGGAGCCCACGGCCGCTCTACCCGGGCGCCGTGGCGCTCGTGGTGCGCAGCGGGCGCCGTGGCGCTCGTGGTGGGCGACGCCCTTCGCTACCAGGATGCCAACGGGACGGAGCTTCCGGCGGGGATGTGGGTCGCGATGCGCGAGGAGTCCGTCTTCGACGTCGCATCGCTCACCAAGCTGTTCACCGCCACCGTGCTCAT
>DATCGK010000252.1:0-2104 GCA_036508975.1 Candidatus Limnocylindrales bacterium | reverse complement strand
CCGGACGAGCTGGCTGCCGTCCTCGAGGCCCAGCACGCGGCCATCCGCGACCTCCCGTACGGCGTCACGGCCCGTCCGGTGTGGCGGTTCACCGGCATGGGGAGCTCGCGCTTTGCGGCGATGGACGCGGCCGCGCGCCTTCGGGCGGTCGGACGTGACGCGCACGCGGAGGTGGCGTCGGCGTCGGGCGGGTCGCCTGGCGGACGGGACGTGCTGTTCGTGGCGATCTCCGCGTCGGGTCGCACGCCGGAGACGCTGGCTGCCGTCGAGCATCACCTTGGCTCGTCGTTCGTCATGGGCCTCACTGCTCGTGGCGATTCCTCCCTTGCCCGGTTGTCGGACGCCGGCATCCCGCTGACCGGAGGTCGTGGCGAGACCGCCGGGATCGCCTGCCTGACGTACCGGGCCACGGTGGCAGCGCTCGCGCTGCTGGCCGCGGAGGCTGAGCCCGAGCTGGAATCCGGTGGGATCGACGGCGCCGCCCCGGCGCTCGCGGCGTTGATCGCCGGGCGCGACGCCTGGCTCGGCGCCGCCGCGGACCGGCTGGACACCGGCCGCGAGATCCACGTCCTGGGCGACGGCTTCCGGGCTGGCACGTTGGAGCAGGCCGCGCTGGTGCTCCGCGAGGGGCCGCGCATCGCTGCGTTCCCGTTCGATACCGGCGACTGGCTCCACGCCGGGCTCTACACGCTCCTTCCGGGAGACGTGGTCCTGCTGTTTACCGGCTCGCCCGCTGACGACGAGGTCGTCAGGACGATCCGCGCGCGCGGCGGGGTCGTGGTGTCCGTCGGCGCGGACCGGGCGGATGTCGATGTCTCCGTCCCGCTGCCGCCGGCGGCCCTGGCCGATGCGGTGGTGCGGTCGCTGGTGGAGCCGGCGGTGGCCGAGCTCCTGGCGGCCGAGCTCTGGGGCCGCGCGGGAGCACGCACGATCCGCGAGTCCCGCACGGGCTGAAGACGCGAGTCCAGCTGGTCCCTCAGGGGTCGCCGGTGACGACCGGAAGATCACGCCGGGCGCCAGCGCACCATCCGGTGTCGATGACACTCGTCAGACCGCGGCCACGATGATGGCCAGGGGCTGTGGCTGCCGCGTCGGAGTTGAGGCCCGGAACCTCCAGATCCGGCTGTCGGACGTGGCGAACTACGGGGCGACGATCGGGACCCGGTAGCGGATCGTGCCGTCGGGGTCGATCGCGAGGACGGTCGCCGTCGTGGGCTCGGTGACGCGATCGAGGACCACGGCGTAGGCGGTCCCGTCCGGACCGACGACGACCGATCGGAACGCGCTCCCGGCCTCAGGCAGCACGACGGGCCACCCGGGCCGCACCGCGCCGTCCGGACCGATCGCGACGATGGAGCCACCCTTCGTTGCGTCTGCCGCCGCGAGCAGCAGGTGGAGGACGTTCCCCGGCCCGACCACGGGCGTCGTGCGCATGACCCCGCACCCGGCATCCTGCCCGCCGCAGCGACCCTGCCATTCGAGATGGACCGCCGCCTGGTAGGGCCACCCGGCCATGACCTTCCCGGCCGGGTCGAGCGCGAGGACCTTGAGCCCAGAGTCGCCGTCCTGGATCAGGAACACCGTGCCGTCCGTGGAGACGATGGGCGGGGCCGGCCCGCCATCCGGTCCCGCGCCTGACCACTGCTCGGTCTGCTCGATGTCCACGGGGTCGGAGCCGATCGGCAGAGCCTGGCCGTCGCGCGAGACGACCAGCGTGCTCGTCCGCCCGGACTGGTCCTGGGCGAGGTACGTCCGCCCGTCAAGGCCGAAGGCGGGCTGGGACACTGGCCCGTCGAACGTGCGCGGCCATCCCGGGATCGGGCCGGAGACGTCGATGGCCATGATCAACTTCTGGTCGCCCATGGCGACCACACGCAGGCTGCCGTCGGGCGCAAGCACGACGTCGGGCATCACGCCGTTCGGGGTGGAGATACGCGTCCCCTCGCGTCCGGACGCATCGCCCAGGATCTCGTTGACCCAGGACGCTACGGAGGCAGTCTCCGTGCCGCCCTCCCCGGTGATCAGGCGCCCCGGGACGTACAGCCTGTCGCCGACGACGGTGGCCGCCTGCTCCCAGCTGTCGCCGGTCCGCGGGTCCACCGGC
>DATCGK010000251.1:0-2185 GCA_036508975.1 Candidatus Limnocylindrales bacterium | reverse complement strand
GCCTGCACGTCCCCTTCGTCTTCAGCACCAATGGCCACCAGTTCGTCGAATACGACGCAACGACCGGACTGACAACCACGCCCGCCCCAATGGCGGACTTCCCCTCCCCGAACGAGCTCCGCGTGCGGTGGGAGGCGGCCTGTGGGCTCGACCTGACATCCGAGCTGGCCCGCCCGCTCAGCACGCCGTACCGCGGCGGCGAGACGAGCCGGCGCTACTACCAGGACGCCGCCATCCGGGCGGTCCTCGAGAAGATCGCCCGTGGCGACACGCGCGCGCTCCTGAGCCTCGCGACCGGCGCCGGCAAGACGTACATCGCGGTCCACCTCCTGCGCCGCCTTGCCGATGCCGGCCTGCTGCGGCGGGCGCTCTTCCTGGTCGACCGCGACGAGCTCCGCAACCAGGCCCTCGGTGCGCTCCAGAACGCCTTTGGAGCGGACGCGGCTGCGGTCTCGGGCGGGAACCCGCAGATGAACGCCCGGGTGCTCGTCGCCACGTACCAGACGCTTGGCCTCGACCGCACGAACGGCGGCGCACCTGCTGGCTCTGACGCCGAACCAGAGCCCGCCCCCACGACCTTCCTCGAGCAGCACTACCCGCCCGACTACTTCAACTTCGTGATCATCGACGAGTGCCACCGCTCCGGCTGGGGCGACTGGTCCACCGAGCTGACACGCAACAGCAACGCCGTCCAGGTCGGCCTCACCGCGACGCCGCGCCAGCTGACGACGGCCCTGCCCGCGACCTCCCCAGGGATCGCCGCCGACGCCCTGATCACCGCCGACAACCTGCGCTACTTCGGCGACCCCGTCTACGAGTACGAGCTGGGCCAGGGCATCGATGACGGCTACCTCGCCGCGTGCGAGATCGTGCGGCGCGACATCTTCCTCGAAGGCAGCCCGTTCGCCGAGCGCGAGACCGGTCTCGACCGCGACGACCTCGACGCCCTCCCGTTGTGGGACACGATCACCGGCGAGCAGCTCGCCGCCGCCGAGGCCCGCGGGCACTACGGCGCCCAGTCGTTCGAGGACCGTTTGGTGCTCCCGGATCGGGTGCGCGCGATGGCCGACGATCTCTTCGATCGCCTGGTCGCGACCGGCGGACCCGAGCAGAAGACGATCATCTACTGCGCCCGCGACAGCCACGCCGACGATGTCGCGATCGCCCTCAACAACCGCTACGCCCGGTGGTGCGCGGAGAACGGCCGCCGCCCCGCCGATCCGTACGCCTTCAAGTGCACCGCCGCCGTCCAGGGCCCCGATCCCCTGCCGGAGCTCCGCGGCGCCGCCCGCCACCATTTCGTCGCGACCACCGTGGAGCTCCTGACCACCGGGGTCGACGTGCCGGCCGTCAGAAACATCGTCTTTTCCGCTACGTCCGCTCGCCCATCGCCTTCTACCAGATGATCGGCCGAGGGACCCGCCTGGACCCCGCCTCGGGCAAGCTCATGTTCCGGGTGTTCGACTACACGGCCGCGACCCGGCTCTTCGGCGAGGCCTTCCGCACGAGCGCAACGACCGAGCGAACGGAGCCATCCGAACCGCCGAAGGGCGAGCCGCCCGAGCGCCGGATCACGGTCCAGGGCATCGATGTCCGCGTGTCGGACGCCGGCAAGGCGATCCTCACCACGGTCGACGGCGTGACGATCCCGATCAGCCTGGAGGAGTACGAGGAGCGGCTCGCTGTCCGCCTCCTCGCGCGGGCGCCCTCGCTCGACGCCTTCCGGGGGGCGTGGATCCTCCCACCCGAGCGCGGGGCTGCTGGCGGCGCTGCCCGACGGCGGTCGATCGGCAGGCGTGATCCGGTCGCTCGAGGGGATGGACGACTTCGACCTCTACGACGTCCTCGCCGAGCTCGGCTACGGCCTGGACCCGAAGACGCGCGTCGCCCGGGCTGACGCCTTCGACTACAAGCACGCCGCCTGGCTGGCCGACCTCCCGCCCGCGATGAGCGCAACCCTCCGCGCCCTCGCCCGCCAATTCGCCCGCGGCGGCACCGACGAGCTGGAGCAGCCGGGCGTCCTCCAGGTACCGTCGGTCGTCGCCGCCGGCGGCCTGGCCGCCCTCAAGGCCCTGGGCAGCCCGGCGGAGATCCTCCACGAGACGAAGTCGAGGCTCTTCGCGGCGTGAGTGCGTGGCCGACGGCGCGGGTTCGCGAGGTCGTCGCCTATCCGGTCGCGCGAGTC
>DATCGK010000250.1:0-3927 GCA_036508975.1 Candidatus Limnocylindrales bacterium | reverse complement strand
CGCCCCCTTGTCGACGAAGTCCTGCGGGCCTGGGATGCGAGGCAGCGCGCACAGGCCCGGCCCGAAGACGGCCGAGAGACGGTCGGCTTCGGCCCCCCAAAGGGGAGTCGTGCGGACGAAGGGACCGCATAGCCGCTTCGGTCCACGGCCGCTGCGTCCTGCCTATTGCGCGCCCGACGACCGTGTGACCACAGCTCGGTCAACCAGGGGGTTCGGGCAAATCTGCGGACCAGGTCGGGGCCGATCCGCTGGGCTGAGCCGGCGACCCGAGGCAAGCGCCCGCCCTGTCGTCGCCGACGTCACTCGGTCCTGTTCCTGCGATGATGGACGCGATGGCGGCGGCCGCCGCCACAGGGAGGTTGCGCGGTGGCGAACCCGCTGACGATCCGGCCCGACGGCTCGCTCGACCTGCTGGCCCTTGGCTCCGTGGTGACCCGCCTGGACCCCGGGATCGTCCCGTTTCGGAAGGCGACGTCCTACTCGGTCCACGTTTCCGGCGGCGAGTTCAACGTGGCCGCGAACCTTGCAGACGCGTTCGGGATGCGGACCGGCATCGCCACCGCGATGGTCGACTACCCCATCGGGGACATGGTGGCCGAGCGGGTCCGGGCGATGGGCGTGACGCCCTTCTACCGCCGCTTCGCCCACGACGGCGTCACGGGGCCAAACATCGCGACGGTCTACAGCGACCGCGGCCGGGGCATGCGGGCGCCGGTCGTCTTCTACAACCGCGCCAACGAGGCCTCCGCGCGGCTCGCCCCGGGCGACTTCGACTGGGACGCGATCTTCGGCGCCGGCGTCCGCTGGTTCCACACCGGCGGCATCTTTGCGGCGCTCTCCGCGACCACGAGCGAGGTGATCATCGAGGCCATGCACGCCGCGAAGGCGGCGGGCGCGATCGTCTCGTTCGACCTCAACTACCGGGCGAAGCTGTGGCAGGCCTTCGGCGGAAGGGACCGTGCCCAGGAGACGCTGCGGCGGATCGTGGAGAACGTGGACGTCCTGGTCGGGAACGAGGAGGACCTCCAGGAGGGCCTCGGCATCCCAGGTCCCGCGGTCAGGTCGGCCGCCGGCCTCGATCCCGCCTCGTTCGCGGTCATGATCGACCGTGTGGTCGCTCGCCACCCCGGCATCCAGGTCGTCGCCACCACGCTGCGCGAGGTCCAATCAGCGGCGCGCCACCGGTGGAGCGCTGTGGCCTGGGTCGATGGCGAGACGCACGTCGCTCCGGTCTGCGACCTGGACATCTACGATCGGGTCGGCGGCGGCGACGGGTTCGCCTCGGGCTTCTTCTACGGGCTGCTGAGCGGAGAGACGCCGGCGGACGCAGTGAGGCTGGGCTGGGCGCACGGTGCCCTGCTCACCACCTTCCCCGGCGACACGACGATGTCGACCGCGGCCCAGATCAGGGCGTTCGCCGCTGGTGGATCTGCGCGGATCCAGCGCTGACCCGTCTCAGCGCGCCCGGAGATCAGGTATCCGGAGCCTCGTGGATCGCAAGCTTCGACATCGAGGACTCCTGTGCGCGACGTTCAGGCCTTCATGCCGGACGCCGCGTCGCGGTCGACGAAGAGCACCGCATCGGGATGGGCGCGCAGGACCGACGCCGGACAGGCGGTGGTGACCGGGCCGTCGAGCATTGCCGCGATGGCGGCGGCTTTCTGCGGTCCCGGTACGACGATGGAGATGACCCGGCAGGCCAGGATCGTGGACATGGTCACGGTGAGGGCGACCTCGGGCACGTCCTCGAAGCGGTCGAACGCCCCGTCCCTGACCTGCTGCTGGCGACTGGTTTCGTCGATCTCGACAGGCTTCATCCAGACCGGGTCCGCGAAGTCGGCGACGTGCGGGTCGTTGAACGCGACGTGACCGTTCTCGCCCACGCCCACGAGGGCGAGGTCGATGCCGCCGTCCGCGAGCAGCGCCCCGTAGCGGGCGGCCTCGGCCGCTGCGCCATTGGGGTTGCCGCCGTTGACCCGCTCCACCCGGCCCGGGTGCACGACCGACCAGATGCGGCGCTCGAGCCACGCACCGAACTCCTGCTCGTGGCCCGGCGGCAGCCCGATGTACTCGTCTAGGTGGAAGGCGTCGACGCGATCCCAGGCGATCCCCACGGCCCGGGCGAGCTCGGCCAGCATCTCGGACTGCGACGCGGCCGCCGCGAAGATGACGCGGACCCGCTCCTGCGAGGCGAGGAGCCGCCGCATGCGATCGGCCGCGTAGGACGCTGCTTCCGCGCCCAGGGCCGGCCGATCGGCGAGGACGACCGTCCGGAGGCGGTCCCGAACGAGTTCCGTCATGCGTGTTCGGGGACGAAGACCACGAGGAAGACAGAGTCCTGGGGATCGGCGCCGGTGGTCGTGATCTCGTGGGCGGTCTCGATGGAGATCAGGACGCCGCTGCCTGCATCGTCGTCGGTCCGCACGCGGTCGAGGATCACGAACCACGTGCCCTTGGCGACGTGCAGACCTGATCCTGGTCGAGGTTGGTGTGCGCGGGGACCGTCTCGCCCGGGTGGATCCGCACGTGGGTCATGTTGAGCCGCTTCGTCTCGAAGATCGGGCGGTAGTCGGCGTACGTCTCGGGGGCGACCGCGAGATCAGCGAAGTCCTTGATCATGAGTCCTCCGGTGCGGACGGCGAGATGATGGGGCGGGTGCCGGCCCGGGCCGGGATCACCAGTCGCGCAGCGCCTGGTCCTCGGGCTTGACCCGCCCGAGCTTCACCGCGTCGAAGTCCCAGCCGTTCGTGGCGCACATCACGCGGACGTGAGCGTCCCAGGTGGGCTCCTCGGGCGATGGCCCGGCGGTGAAACAGTCGATGCTCAGGTAGACCAGCCGGGACGGGCCGGTGCAACGGACCGCGTGGGGGACGCCCGGCGGCGTGCGAACGAAGTCCCCGGCGCGGAGCGGGTGAACCTCGGACGCGTCCGGTCCGACGCCCATCTCGCCCTCGCCCTCGAGAATGAAGAACACCTGCTCGGCGTCCGCGTGGACGTGGATTGGCGGGGCCTCACCCGGCTCCAGGACAACGAAGAACGCCTCGGACGCTGCGGCATCCCTGCGGTCCATGATCAGGTCGTTGGTATGGGTGGGGAATCGATACCGGATCGCGTCGCGCGAGTCGAACACGTACTGCGTCACAGTGCTCCTTAACCGTTCCGATCTTGCGGTCGAGTCTCCTACAATAGATCCCCGGACACGCGGTCGGCAAGGATCATCGCCGGTGCGCAAGGTGGGCCAGCGGCAGCGAGGAAGGGCGACACCGATTGACTGGAACCGGCGTCTTCAACCTCTCCGGGCGCGTCGCGGCCGTGGTCGGCGGCACGGGCGTGCTGGGCGGGACCATCTGTCACGGGCTGGGTGAGGCGGGGGCCGCCGTCGCCGTGCTCGGCCGATCCGAGGAGCGGGCCGCGGCACGCGTCGCGGCCCTGGAGGCCACCGGGATCCGGGCCATCCCGGTGATCATGGACGCAACGGACCTCGCGTCCGTCGAGGCCGCCTGCCGGGCGGTGGAGGACCAGCTGGGCCCTGTCGATGTGCTCGTGAACGCCCCGGGCGTCAACAGCGCCACCCCGTTCTTCGAGATCGGGCTGGACGAGTGGCACCGCCTGCTCGACGTCAACCTGACATCGGTCTTCCTCGCGTGCCAGATCTTTGGACGGTCGATGGTGGACCACGGACGCGGCGGCTCGATCATCAACTTCTCGTCCGCCTCGTCGGGACCGCCCCTGTCGCGCGTCCTGACCTATTCGGTGGCCAAGGCTGGGCTCAACAACCTGACCCAGTACCTGGCGCGGGAGCTCGCGCCCCACCGGATTCGCGTCAACGCGATCGCGCCCGGGTTCTTTCCCGCGGAGCAGAACCGGGCCCTCCTCTCCGAGGACCGCCTGCGCTCGATCATGACCCACACGCCGGCCGCCCGCCTC
>DATCGK010000249.1:0-2683 GCA_036508975.1 Candidatus Limnocylindrales bacterium | reverse complement strand
GACCTTGTCGAGGTTGGTGAGCCTGAGGGTCTGGCCGGCGACCTGCCAGGGTCCGTCGACACCCATCACAGCCAGGGCGGCGAGCTCAGCGTCCGTGACGAGCCAGGACGGGTCGGCTGCGTCCGCGGGAGCCGCTCGCGGCGCAGCCACCTGGATCGGCGGAACTGATGTCGTCATCGCGTCCGCCTCGCGCCCCGCCACCGCCGGGTCGATGGCCGCCTCCCGCACGACCTCGCGCGGGTCGCGGCCGGCCTCCAGCCCCTTGTATGAACCCTGCCGCACGTGGCCATCGCGCGACCAGCCCCCCAGCGCCGCGCGGATGACCAGCTCCGGGCGTGCCCAGCGGACACCTGCCAGGTCCCCACCCCAGCGGCCCGCGTGGCCCGCGGGCGGTGCGGGGTCGAACGGGGCTGCACCAACCTCGAGCGGCTCGAGCACCTCGAGCAGCTGCCGTCGCGCCCGCGCATCGAAACCCGAGCCGATCTTGCCTGCGAACCGCAGCCGCTCGTCGTCGTACACGCCCACCACCAGGGCTCCGAGCCCGGCCGCGCTCCCCTCCCCGGGCGTCCAACCCCCGACGACCAGCTCCTGCTCCGGCCGCACCTTGAGCTTGAGCCATGATGGCGACCGCTTCCCCGGCTCGTAGCGGGACCGGCGGTGCTTGGCCACGATCCCCTCGAGCCGCTGCGCCCTGGCCGCCTCGAGGAACGCCATGCCCTCGGTGTCGATGTGCCGCACGTACTGGACGCGGGCACCCGGCCGGAGGACGCGTTCGAGCAGCCGCTTGCGCTGCTCCAGGGGGACATCGAGCAGCGACAGCCCGTCGAGGTGGAGCAGGTCGAAGGCCTGGAAGACCAGCGGCCCGCCCTGGCCGCCGAGGCGCTCCTGCAGCAGACCGAAGTCCGGGCGGCCGGCCTCGTCCAGCGCGACCACCTCGCCGTCCACGATTGCCTCGCGTGCCTCGATCCACGTCGGTGGGGCCAGGAGGCGCGGAAAGTACGCCTCCGCGCTGTGGCCGTTGCGCGTGAAGACCTCCACCTTGCCGTCGCGGACCACGGCCTCCACCCGGTAGCCGTCCCACTTGACCTCGAACAGCCAGTCCTCGTCCCGGAACGGCTTCGTCGCCAGGGTGGCCTGCATCGGCTCGAGGTAGCGGGGCATCGGCGCGACACGGGCCGCCGAC
The DNA here is from genome assembly GCA_036508975.1 of Candidatus Limnocylindrales bacterium. Taxonomy (GTDB): domain Bacteria; phylum Chloroflexota; class Limnocylindria; order Limnocylindrales; family CSP1-4; genus CAIXZV01. The sequence goes on along the minus strand of DATCGK010000249.1, from coordinate 1,500 downwards.
AGGTCGATCTCCGCCGTGGCGGGTGGTCCGCCGGCGAGGAACGCGCCTTGGGCCCCGGCCTTGACCTCGTCGTTGGTGAGGCCCGACTTCACGCTCTGGGGATGGTCCTCCGCGTCCCAGCCCGCCACGGCGTGCTCGTCGCGCTTGTGGATGAGCAGCCACTGCTCACCCGCTTCATCCTCGAAGGCGGTCCGGGGCGCGGTCCCGGGGCGGCGGCTGGTCCGTACGATCGTGAAGCGACCCCCGATCTTCTCGCCACGAGCCCGGAACTTCAGCTCGCCGGCCTCGATGGCCGCGACGGGGTCCGGCGTCTCCGCCTCCGGCTCCCAGGTACCCCAGTCCCAGACAATGACGTCGCCGGCACCATACTGGCGAGCTGGGATGACGCCCTCGAAGTCGAAGTACTCGACCGGGTGGTCCTCCACGTGGACGGCCAGCCGGCGGGCGTCCGGGTCCAGCGAGGGACCCTTGGGGACGGCCCAGGAGACGAGGACGCCGTCGATCTCGAGGCGGACGTCGTAGTGGAGACGGGTCGCGCGATGCCGCTGGACTACGAACCGGCGACGGGCGCCCGGCGCGGGTGCACGGGTGGGCGGAGCGGACGGGCCGGCCGGGGGTCCATGCGAGGGCGGCGGCTCCGGCGTCTTCGCGAAGTCGCGTTTGCGGCGGTACTCCTCGAGCGGCATGGGTCGAGTATGGCGGCGGCGCCCGAGTTGACGCTACCCCGTGCTAGGAGGCTGTGTCGGTAATGCTCTTTCGCGGACGAGATCCCTATTCACAATCGCTCTTGGGTCGGAAGTGGGGCAAGGCTAGCGGTATCAACCCCGTTTCGAGGTATGAGTGGGAGCCGATTCCGAGAATCGGCATTACTGACGCACACTCCTAGCCCCGGGCGAAGACCTCGCGTCGAGATGACGAGACGACCTGACTGCACTCCCGATCGAGCCCCGGTGTCCGGGTACATCTGGAGGGCGAACGATGCGCCTCACCTACGACGCACGAAAGACGTCGCCTACCTCGAGTTGCGGGATATGGCTACCTACGACGCCACCGGGCCCGCGCTCCTGCCTGACCCGGACCACGCGCTCCACGCGCTCGTCATCGCGGACTGCATCGCGGACTTCATCGCGCGGGACGGCGTGCTCGTCGGCTTCGAGCTCGTGGGGGCCAGCTGGTGTCTGCCCGCGGGCGTACGCTCGGCCGCGGAGCGAACCGACGGCGAGAATCTCGGCCAGCGAACCGAGCCCCGGTTGCCTCGGCCGGCAGAGCAAGGGAGGGGACTCGGCATGTTCACTGACGGCAGCTTGCGCATCGTCGCGCTCAACGTGCGAAGCGGCGGCGCGTCGAGGGCAAAGGCGATCGCGACCGCCCTGGCCGCCCACGAGCCCGACATCGTGGTGGTCGGAGAGGCGTACCCGCTCGGACGCCGCGGGGAGGTGCTCGGGGACGCACTGGCGGCCATCGGCCTCCACAGCCAAGCCGGCGCCCACAGCGACACGC
>DATCGK010000248.1:0-2469 GCA_036508975.1 Candidatus Limnocylindrales bacterium | reverse complement strand
GTGCTCGCCTGCACGCGCTGCCGTCGGACCATGACCAAGAGCGCCCGCTAGCCCCCGTGGCGGGCTGAACCCGGGAGGCCGGTCGCGACCGTCGCGGCCGGCTTCGCTGTGTCCGGGGCCAGGGCAGTCCGCGATACCCGGGGCCAGGGCAGTCCGCGATGCTCGGGGCCAGGGCGGCCCGCGATACCCGGGACTACGACCGGTCCGCTGTGTCGAGCCAGATCGTGAACGGCCCATCGTTCACCAGCTCCACGGACATCTCCGCACCGAACTCGCCGACCGCCGTCCGGACCCCCTGCGCCTCGATCCCCTCCGCCACGCGCCACCACAGCGCCCGAGCGCGGTCTGGAGGGGCAGCGTCCGTGAAGCCCGGGCGCCGGCCCCGCCGCGTGTCCGCGTAGAGGGTGAACTGGCTGACCACGAGCGCCTCGCCCCCGGTGTCCAGCAACGAGCGGTTCGTTCGGCCCTCGTCATCCTCGAAGATCCGCAGCTCGCAGATCCGGCGCGCCAGCGCGTCGGCGGTCGCCTCGTCGTCACCGTGGCCCACGCCCAGGAGCACCAGGAGGCCGGGCCCGATCGACCCGACCGGCTCGCCGCCCACCCGCACCTCCGCGCGGCTCACCCGCTGCAGCAGCGCCCGCATCCCCGGGCCCGTCAGGCCCGGCCGGCGTCCGCCCGCGCCGTCGCGGCGAGCGTCCGGATCCGTTCGACTTCGGCCGCCATGTCCGCCGCCCGGTAGAGGGCAGACCCGGCGACGATCACGTCCGTGCCGCCCCGGCCGATGACCTCAGCGTTCTCGGCCCGGCCGCCGCCGTCGACCTGGACCTCGCTCGCGCCGCCCGGGTCCAGCCAGGCTCGCGCCGCCGCGAGCTTCGCCTTCGCGACGTCGCCCCTGAATGACTGGCCGCCGAACCCGGGCTCCACGGTCATGACCAGGACGATGTCGAGGAGGTCCCGGTAGGCGTCGAGGGCCGTGAGCGGCGTCCCGGGCTTGACCGACAGGCCCGCCGACCGCCCCGCCTCCCGGATCCGGGCCAGGGCCGGGCCGACCTGCGGGGCGGCGACCTCCACGTGGAAGGTGATCGAGTCGCAGCCGGCGTCCAGGAACTGTTCCGTCCAGCGACCGGGCTCCGAGATCATGAGATGGGCGTCGAACGGGAGGGCGGTCACGCGGCGCAGTGACTCGATGGTCTTCCAGCCGAACGTCAGGTTGGGGACGAAGTGACCGTCCATGACGTCCAGGTGGATCCGGTCCGCACCGGCCGCTTCCGCCCGGCGGATCTCGTCGCCCAGGGCGCCCAGGTCGCTGTCGAGGATGCTGGCGGCGATCAGCACGCCCGCTGGCCTTCGGCCGGTCACGGTCCCTCCTCCCCCACCCCGGCGGGGGCCGGTTCGTGGCTCCGCTCGCCGCGCAGGGCGGCCGCGCTCTCGTTCACCAGCCGCTCGCGCCGCCGCTGGACCACCAGGGGGGCGGCCTGTCCCGCGTGCTCGGCGGCGAGCTGGCCACAGGCCGCCCCGATCTCGGTGCCACGATTGAAGCGGATCGTCGTGGCGATGCCTGCCGTCGCGAGCCGGGCCGCGAAGCGCTCCACCCGGGGCAGCGGCGTCCCCGTCCAGGGCGTGTGCGCGACCGGGTTCATGGGGATCAGGTTGACATGCGCGAGCTCGCCGCGGAGGAGCTGCGCCATCGCGTCGGCGTCGTGGTCCGTGTCGTTGATCCCGTCGATCATCGTCACCTCGTAGGTGACCCTCCGGCCGGTCGCCCTGGCGTGCTCGCGGGCGGCCTCCATCACCTCGGCCACCGGCCAGCGCCGGTTGAGCGGCACGAGAACGTCGCGCAGCGCGTCGCGGGCGGCGTGGAGGCTGATGGCAAGGGTGAACTGCGGCCCGAGCGCGGTCAGGCGCCGGATCCCGGGCACCACGCCGGACGTGGACACCGCGATGTGGCGAGAGCCGAGCCCGAGACGCTTCGGATCGTTGAGCGCGGCGATGGACTCGAGGACGCGATCGAGGTTGAGCAGCGGCTCGCCCATGCCCATGAACACGACGTTTGTGAGGTGCTGCCCGTTCGCGGCCAGGCGCCGCGCGGCGTGACGCACCTGGTCCACGATCTCCGCCGTCTCCAGGTCCCGCTCCATGCCCAGCTCGCCGGTGGCACAGAACGGGCAGCCCACGGCGCAGCCCGCCTGGGACGAGATGCACAGTGTGTGCCGCTCCCGGCTCTCGCCCCGCGCCGGGTAATGCATCAGCACCGATTCGATCAGGAGCCCGTCGGAGAGGCGGTGGAGCGCCTTCTCGGTCAGCCCGCCGTCCGTGATCCGGACCTCGGTCTCGCTCATCGTGTCGAAGCGGAAGGCCGCGTCGAGCTCCGGGCGGAGGGCCGTCGGCAGGGTCAGGATCTGGTCGAAGCTCTCCTGGCTGCCGCGCCACGCCGCGTCCTGCACCTGGCGGGCGCGGTAGGCGGGCTGA
>DATCGK010000247.1:0-5616 GCA_036508975.1 Candidatus Limnocylindrales bacterium | reverse complement strand
TCCCGAACAAGGGCCGGCTCGTCGAGCCCACGCTCAGCCTCCTCCACGCGTCTGGGCTCATGTTCGAGGAGCACGACCGGAGCCTCGTGGCGCGGGTCCAGAACCACCCGCTGGACATCCTGTTCGTGCGGACCGGCGACGTCGTCGAGTTCGTCGCCGACGGCGTCGCCGACGTGGGCGTTACCGGCGCCGACATCCTCGCCGAGTCCGGGGTCGAGCTCTCGGTCCTGACCCGACTGGGCTACGGCCGATGCCGTCTCGTTGCGGCGGTCGCCGCCGATTCGCCCTACGCGTCGATCACGGACCTCGCCGGTGTCAAGGTCGCCACGTCCCACCCCAATGTCACGCGGCGGTTCTTCGCGGACCAGGGGATCGCGGTCGAGGTGATCTCCCTGTCCGGCGCCGTGGAGGTGGCACCCCGCCTCGGCCTCGCCGACGCCATCGTCGATCTCGTGTCCACGGGCTCCACGCTCGCCATGAACGGACTGCGAGCCGTCGGCGACATCCTTGCTTCCGAGGCCGTGCTGGTCACGAGCGCAGCCGCCAGGGCGCAGCGCCCGGACGAGCTGGACGGCATCGTCACGATGCTGGGCTCCGTCATCGCCGCCCGCGGACGCAAGTACCTCATGATGAACGCGCCGGCGGCCAAGCTCGGGGAGCTCGAGAACCTGCTGCCGGGACTCGAGTCGCCGTCCGTCATCCCGCTCGCACATGCCGGGATGATCGCCATCCACGCCGTCGTCGGCGCCGACGAGGTGTGGGCCCTGCTGCCGCGCCTGAAGGCGGCCGGGGCGTCGGGGATCCTGGTGCTGCCCATCGAGAAGATCCTCCCGTGACGGCCGAGCTCCGGCTCCGGCGCCTGGACCTGAGGTCGCCCGATGCCGCCACACTCGCCGCCCGCGACGCGCTCTTCCGGCGTGGGGCCGTTCCCGATCCCGCGGTGCGCGAGGCGACGCGGGCGATCCTCGCCGACGTTCGGGCCCGGGGGGCGGTCGCCGTCCGGGAGGCGTCCGCCCGGTTCGGTGGCGGACGTCCCGACGGCCGGCTGCTGCTCGACCGCGAGGAGCTGGCGACCGCCGCCCAGGCGCTTGGGCCGGGCGAACGTGACGCCCTCGAGACCGCCATCGCCAATGTCCGTCGCTTCGCCGAGGCCCAGCGTCCGTCGTCCGTGCGGACCACCATCACTCCGGGCGTCGAGCTGGAGCGCCGCTGGCTGCCGGTCAAGCGCGTGGGCGCCTACGTGCCCGGCGGCTCCGCACCGTATCCCTCGTCCCTCGTGATGACCGTCGTACCGGCGCGCGTGGCGGGCGTGAGCGCCGTCGTGGTGGCCAGCCCGGGGGACCGCAACGGCGAGGTCCACCCGGTGCTGCTCGGCGCCGCCGGGCTGCTGGGGGTGGATGCGCTCCTGGTCGCGGGCGGGGTCCAGGCCATCGGGGCACTCGCCTACGGGCTGCCGGACGAGGGCCTCGAGTCCGTGGACCTGGTCGTGGGACCGGGGAGCGCATGGGTCACGGCGGCCAAGATCGAGGTGGTCGGAGAGGTGGGGATCGACCTGCCGGCAGGCCCGTCCGAGGGCCTCGTCCTGGCCGATGCCTCCGCAGACCCGGCCACCGTGGCGGCCGACCTCATCACCCAGGCTGAGCACGGTGCGGACTCCCCTGCCCTGCTCGTGACCCCGGATGAGGCGCTGGCCGATGCCGTGGAGGCGGAGGTCCGCCGCCGTCTCGCGGGTGCGCTGCGGCGCGACATCCTCGCCCGCGCCCTCGCCGACCACGGCCGGATCGTCCTGGTCGGGGACCTTGCCGCCGGCATCGACTTCGTGAACGGCTACGGCCCGGAGCATCTCTCCGTGGACGTCGAGGACCTCGAGGGCGCGGTCGCGGCCATCCGCAATGCCGGCTCGATCTTCGTCGGCCGCTGGTCCCCCGAGAGCGCGGGCGACTACGCCTCGGGCGCCAACCACGTCCTGCCGACCGGCGGCCTGGCCCGGAGCTGTGGCCCGCTCGCCGTGGAGACATTCGGCAAGTTCAACCAGGTCCAGCGGATCACGCGCGAAGGCCTGGCGACGCTGCGGCCAGCGATCCGCACCCTCGCGGAAGCCGAGGGCCTGCTGGCGCATCGGGACGCAGTCGAGGTGCGCTTCGCGGGCGATGCCCAGGAGGAGGTCCGATGAGCCCCAGCCCCGTCAGCGTCCCGTCGCCCAGGGACCCCGCCTCCTACAGCTGGGAGGCGACGGACGAGCAGGTCGCCGACCGCTACGGCCTGCCCATCGAGCAGGTCATCCGGTTCGATCTCAACACCGCGCCCGCTCCTCCGCGTCTCCTGGCCGATCTTCTTGCCGGCGGGCGCTTCGAGACCAACCTGTCCGAGTACCCGCCGGGCGATTACCGGCGTCTCGTCGAGGCTGCCGCCACCCGCTACGGCGTGGGCGCGAAGGAGGTGGTGCCGGGCGCCGGCGCCGACGAGATCCTCGACATGTGCGCCAAGGCCTTCCTGAACGCAGGTGATGCCGCCGTGATCCCGGTGCCGAGCTACGCGATGTACCGGGTCGTGACCGAGCAGCGCGGGGGCGTCGTCATCCCGGTGCCGCGCCTCGGCCCCGAGGCCGGCTTCGCCGTTGACGAGGCGGCCGTTCGGGCGGCCGCCGCCGGGGCCACGCTGGTCTGGCTGTGCAGCCCGAACAACCCGACCGGCCTGCCCGAGCCGTCCGGCGGCATCGAGCGGCTGCTCACGGGCATCACAGCGGACGCGGAGGATACCGGTCGTCGCGCCGCCGCGGTCGTGGTGGACGAGGCGTACGCGGAGTTCACCGGTGACACCGTGATCCCGCTTCGCCTGCGCTTCCCGAACCTGGTGGTCGTGCGGACGGCGTCGAAGGCGTACGCCCTCGCCGGCCTGCGCGTCGGCTTCGGCATCGCGGTACCGGCGACGATGGCCCGCCTCGAGCTGTACCGGGCCCCCGGCTCCGTCGGCACGATCTCGGAGACCGTCGTCACCCGCGCCCTGCTCGACGCCGAGGAGATGCGCGAGAACGTCGCCCGCGTGAGCGTGGAGCGGGCGCGGCTGGCCGGGGCGCTCGCGGCGTTGCCCGGGTGGCGGCCGTACCCGTCGGTCACGAACTTCATCCTCGTCGACGTCGGCACGGTGGAGCGGGCCGCCGAGGTCGCCGAGCGGCTGATGCGCCGCGGCCTCGTCCCGCGTACGTTCGGGACCGGCCATCCGCTCGCCCGTTGCCTGCGCATCACCGTCCGCGCGGACCACGAGAACGGCCGGCTGATCGACGCGGCCCGCATCATCGCCCGGGAGGTTCCCGCATGACCACGCCCCTCGGCGCCACGGAGGTGACCGTCATCGCGCCGCGCCACGTCCGCGTCGCGCGCCGGACGCGCGAGACCGACATCACCATCGAGCTGGTTCTTGACGGCAGCGGACGCGCCGACATCGCGACGGGGATCGGCTTCTACGACCACCTGCTCTCGTCGCTCGCCCACCACGGCCTGTTCGACCTCCGGGTCAGCGCTACCGGCGACCTCGATGTGGACGAGCACCACACCGTGGAGGACGTGGCCCTGGTCCTGGGCGCCGCGTTCGCGGAAGCCCTCGGTGACCGGGCAGGGATCCGCCGCTTCGGCGACAGCTCGGTGCCGATGGACGAGTCCGTCGCAACGGCCGTCATCGACATCGGCGGCCGACCGTACGCGGTCATCGACCTGCCGTTCCGGGCCGAACGCGCGGGTGCGCTGCCCCTGCAGCTGGTGGACCACGCCCTCGAGTCCTTCGCCCGGACCGCCGGAGCCACACTCCACCTCCACGGCACCGGCCGCAACGACCACCACCTGGGCGAGGCCGCGTTCAAGGCCCTGGGTCGCGCGCTCCGGGTCGCCTGTGAGCCGGATCCCCGGCGGACCGGCGTCGCCTCCACCAAGGGCTCGCTCGGGTGACGGCGGCTGGGACCCGGGTTGCGATCGTTGATTACGGCGCCGGAAACCTCGTGTCCATCGAGCAGGCGCTCACGACCGCGGGTGCCACGGTCCACCGTGCGCTGAGCGCGGGGGAGATCGGGCCGGCGGACCTGCTGGTCGTGCCGGGCGTCGGGGCCGCGGCACCCGCCATGGACCGGCTGCGTCGGGGCGGGTTCGTGGAACCCATCCGCGCCTGGGTCGCGGCGGACCGACCGTTCCTCGGGATCTGCCTTGGGCTCCAGCTCCTGTTCGAGGGCAGCGACGAGGACGGCGCGGAGACGCTGGGGATCTTCCCGGGCAGGACCGTTCGCCTCGCCGGGGCCCCGACCCTGCCCCACATCGGCTGGAACCAGGTCAATCGCCGGCGAGAGCACCCGGCCTTCGGGGGCATCGTCCAGGGCGCCGACTTCTACTTCGTCCACTCGTACGTGGGCGTGCCCGCCGGGGAAGCGAGCCGGGCCGTGATCCTCGGGGAGACGGACCATGGGTCGCGGTTCGTCTCGGCCATCGCCCGCGGTCGCCTCCTGGGTGTCCAGTTCCACCCGGAGCGGTCGGGGGCGAACGGGCTGAGGCTGGTCGCCAACGTTGTGCGCCTGGCGAGCGCCGCCTGATGCTGCGTCGCCGCGTGATCCCCTGCCTGGACGTCGCCAACGGGCGCGTCGTGAAGGGCACCAACTTCGTCGATCTGGTCGACGAGGGAGACCCGCCGGACCTTGCCGAGCGCTACGCCCGCGAGGGCGCCGACGAGATCGTCTTCCTCGACATCGCCGCCGCGCCGGAGGGCCGGGGCACGCTCCTCGACATCGTGGAGCGCACGGCGCGCCGCGCCTTCATCCCGCTCACGGTGGGCGGTGGCGTCCGGAGCGTCGACGACATGCGGGACGTCCTCCGGGCCGGTGCCGACAAGGTCAGTCTCAACACCCGTGCCGTGGCCGATCCGGGGCTCGTGACCCGATGCGCGGCACGTTTCGGCAGCCAGGCGGTCGTGGTGGCCATCGATGCCCGGCGCGTGGCGTCCGGCAACCCGGCGCTGCCCTCGGGCTTCGAGGTGGTCGTGCAGGGCGGGCGCGAGCCGGTGGGCCTGGACGCGATCGCCTGGGCCCTGCGGGCGGTCGAGCTCGGGGCCGGCGAGCTGCTGGTGACCTCGATCGACCGTGACGGCACCGGGTCGGGCTTCGACACGGACCTGCTCCACGCGATCAGCTCGCGCGTCCCGGTCCCGGTGATCGCGTCGGGCGGGGCCGCCGGGCCCGCTGACTTCGTGACCGCCATCCGGGACGGGGGTGCGGACGCGGTACTGGCCGCCGGCATCTTCCATCGATCCGAGTACTCGATCGCGCAGGTCAAGGCGGCGATGGCGGCTGCCGGGATACCGGTCCGCGCGCTCGAACAGGAGGTCGTCACGTGATGCCCGCAGCACGCCCCGGACCCGTGGAGCTGGCCGCTGGCCTCGACCCCGCCGCCGCGGATCTCGCCGCCGTTCACTGGAATGCCGCGGGCCTGGTCGCCGGTGTCGTCCAGGACGTGGCCGACGGCAGGGTCCTGATGCTCGGCTGGCTCGACGAGGAGGCTCTGGCGGCGACCCTCGGCACCGGCGAGGTGCACTTCCACTCCCGGTCGCGGGGCCGGCTGTGGCGCAAGGGCGAGAGCTCCG
>DATCGK010000246.1:0-8076 GCA_036508975.1 Candidatus Limnocylindrales bacterium | reverse complement strand
GTCACGCTGTCCGAGGAGTACACGCGGGCCGTCGAGCGGATCGGGGTGACGCTCCCGGAGCTGTGGGCTCTCGACCTCGTGGCGCTCGAGGCCGCCTTCTGCGACGAGCTCACCCGGGCGCGCCTGCTCGCGGCCTTCCGGACCTGGGGCGCCGGGATCCCGGAGCTGGAGCAGGCCTGACGGCACCCTGCATGACAACCGAGACGATCATCCTCGCCCTCCTCGTGTTCGCGATGGTCGTCACGCGCCCGTTCGAGGAGAGCCGCTGGCGTTCCGGCAGGATGTCGGACCGGACCTCGGCGCTGCTGGTGGTGGCACGGCTGCCGATCCTGGTGCTCGGCTTCGCGCTCATCACCGCCCGGACGCCCGAGGTCACCCTGCTCATGGTCGTGATCGCGGGCGGGGTCGCCGCCCTGCTGTTCCCGGTGGTGGCCGGTCGCCTGCGCCGCGTGCGCGAGGGACGCTGAGCCGGTGGCCGGGCGTCAGCCGGTGGCCGGGCGTCAGCCGGCCGCGAGGTCTCCGAGCACCGGCGCCGTCTCGGCGTCATCGGCGGGGAGACCGAGGCGAGGCCTGAACACCTCGCCGGCGACGACCACCTGGTTCCGACCTGCGTTCTTCGCGCGGTAGAGCGCCGCGTCGGCCACCTCGAGCAGCTTGGCCTGGTCGGTTGCGTCGCCCGGCCAGGCGGCGACGCCGACCGACACCGTGATCTGGTCGCGGTGGCCGGGCGAGAGGTCGATGATCGTCTCCGCCGTCTGCGCCCGGATCCGCTCCGCGACCATGGCGGCCTCGGCCGTCGATGCGCCGGGCAGCATGACCACGAACTCCTCGCCCCCGTAGCGGGCGGCGAGGTCGCCGTCGCGAACGGCTCCCTGCAGGACCCCGGCAAAGACCCGGAGGGCGGCGTCGCCTGCCGGATGGCCGTTCCTGTCGTTGAAATCCTTGAAGTGATCCAAGTCCAGCATGAGGACGGACAGGTGCTCGCCCTTGCCGAGGGTCTCGAGCCGCGCCCCCAGTGCATCGTCGAAGGCGCGGCTGTTGGTCAGCCCGGTTCGGCCATCGGTGTTGGCCATGCCCTGCAGGGCGGTCATCAGCCGGCGGTTGGCGATGGACAGCGACGCATGCTCGGTGATGCGCGTCGCCGCGCGACGGACGTCGAGCGGCAGGGCATCAACCGCGTGCCAGTGGAGATGGACGACACCGACAACCTCGCCCAGCGCGACCAGGGGGATGCAGGCCAGCGTCCCGGTCACCGCGGGGTAGACCGGGCAGCGGACGCCGAGGCCCTCGCCCAGGTCGCTGGTGACGTACAGGCTGCTGCGGCGCACGCCGGGGCAGAGCGCGAGCTGGCCCAGGGAGATCAGGGCCGGCGTGACCTCGCCCACGGACCCCTCCGGCAGGGCACGGTCCCGGGAGCTGTCCGTGATGTGGATCGTGCCGTCGTCCGGACTGACGATCTCGGCCAGCGCGTCGAGGGTGGCCCTGGCCACGTCCCCGTCCGCCTCGACGAAGGCCGTGAGCTCCGTGAACCTGTTGACGACGCTGGCCTCCTCGGCCTGGCCGAAGAGCCGCGAGTGCATCGTCTCCAGGGCGTGACCCAGCTGCCCGATCTCGTCGCCCCTGCCGGTCGCGAACGCGACGTCCTCGCCGGCCTCCGCGCGCTTCGCCGTCGCGAGCAGGGCGCCGATCGGGCGGAGCACCCAGCGCCTCAGCAGCCAGGTCGCGGCGATGACCCCGAGCAGCGAGCCCAGTGTGCCGATCAGGAACATCGTGAACTGGTCCTGCTCGATCCGGTCGATCTCGTCCACATTGGCGGCGTTGAGCGCACCCACCCGTCCGTCGAAAGCGACATCAGCCGCCACGACGGCGCCGTAGAGCGCCTCGCCATTCCCGATGCGTCCCGGTGCCCGGGCCGCGTCCCCCTGGCCGGTCTGGATGAGCCCGATCGACGGGTCCGCGAACTTGGCCCGCCAGTCCTCGCTCGCCCGCTCGAGGTCGTTGAGGGCGGCGAGGAGCTCCACGTGGCCCACGACGACAGCGTCCGAGGCACCGATCAGCTTTGCCTCATCGATCCGCGCCGCGTGGTAGGCAGCTGCCTTCTCGGGCTCGCCGGTCAGGAGGTACGAGAGGATGGCGGAGTGCTGCACACCGATGGCCTCCTCCAGCTCATGACCGAGGTCGATGAGCTCGAGGAGGTTGGCCGACCGCGCCTTGAGCACGGAGGTATCGCCGACCTGCCGCAGGTGGGAGACGGCCCCCACGGCACCGCTCACCCCGATGATCAGCAGCAGGGCCAGGAAGAGGCGAAAGCGGATGGACGTGGCCGGCACGATGATCTCCCGAGGCGGCGAGTGCCGCTCCCCGGAGGATCGCCCACGGGGCGCCGGCGGCCCATGGCGTAGTGGTCCCGACCGGCCCTACGTCAAACGCACGACCCGGCGACCGGGCGTCAGCCGCCGGCCAGCTCGTCCAGCACCCGCGCCAGCCCGGCGGCGTCGGCCGCGATGCGGGTGGGGCGCTCGTCGGGCGGCAACGCGTCCGCCGTCTCGCGGCTGGTGACCCCCGTCAGCATCAGGATCGTGCGCGCTCCCACGGCCCGGCCCGCGGCCACGTCCGAGGGGGAGTCGCCGATCATCACCGCGCGTCGGACGTCGGCGCCGACCATCGCCGCGGCCGCCTGGAGCAGGTAGGGCCCGGGCTTGCCGATCGTCACCGCGGGCGCATGGCGGCCGGCGGCCTCGATCGCCGCGACCACGGCACCGGCGCCGGGGCGGAAGCCGCGCTCGGTCGGATACACCGGGTCGGTGTTCGTGGCCACGAACACGGCGCCGGCGCGCACGCAGTCCGCCGCGGCGGCGATCCGCAGGTAGGTGAGCTGCGGGTCGAGGCCCACGACCACGGCGTCCGGATGGCCCGCGGCATCCCAGCCGTCGAGACCCTCCTTGCTCATGCGCCCGGCGGCATGGGCGCTGGTGACGACCTCGAAGCCCGCCTCGCGCAGCTCGCGCTCCAGCCCGCCCGTGCCTACCGACAGGACCGTCCGGACGGCGGGCATGTGCTCGGAGATCCAGGCAGCGCTCGCTCGCGCGCTCGTGACCACGCGGTCAGGGCCAACCGGGGCCCCGTGGCCGGCCAGGCGCGCGAGGTAGTCGCCGTGGTAGTACATCGCGTTGTTGGTGACATAGACCACCTCGTCGCCGAGGGCGGCGCGGGCGGCCAGGGCGGGACCGACGCCGGGAACGGCTTCCGAGGCGCGATAGACGACGCCATCGAGGTCGACGAGGAGGAGCACGCGACGATGCTACCGTCTGTCCATGCCTCCGGCCCCCAACTCCCCGTTCGCCGGCATCGACCGCCTCGTCGTCGACGGGACCAACGTGCTCTACCGCCTCGGTTCCGGGACCGTCGCGCCGCCCGCGGCGATCATCGGCCGGCTGCGAGCGGCGATCCCCCCGGAGATCAGCATCGACCTCCTGTTCGATGGTGTCGGCCACGGCGTGAAGGGCCGCGTCGCCCAGCACATGTACGTCCGCTACTCGGGCCGCCATACCGCCGACGAGGCGATCCTCGACCTCACGGCGGCCGCGGGCGAGGCTGCGGGCGGCACGCCGGAGGCCTATGAGCGGATGCTCGTGGTGACCAACGACCGGGACCTGCGCGAGCGGCTCGAGTCCCGCGGCGTCCGCACCCGGCCCACCCAGTGGCTGCTGAACCGGCTCGACATGCCGCGGCTGGCGTCCCCCGCGGCCGGGAACCGCCGCCCCACCCTGGGGTCGGGGCACACGGTGGCGACGCCCAACCCGTTCGCCCCGGACGAGTCGGACCGGGAGGGCTGGAAGCCCGGCCGCGGCGCGACCGTGAAGACGGGGACGGCCCGCAAGGTCGCGCGCCACAAGCGCCACCCGCAGCACGGGGCCTGATCCCGAAGCACGGGGCCTGACCCCGAAGCGCTGGGCCTGACCGAAGCGCTGGGCCTGACCCCGGAGCTGGTCGGCAGTTGACCCAACAGCGGGCGGTGCTCGCTGCTAGGATGCGCCCGTGATCCTCCAGACTTTGGACCAGATCTGGACCAACCTGCTCGCGTTCAGCGCCACCTTCGTCACGCCGGACTGGGGCCAGCTGATCGGGCTGCTGCCGATCCTCCTGCTGATCTTCGTCGTGGGTCCCATCCTCACCATCCTGGTCCTCGCCTGGGGCCACTACGCGTTCCACCGGCCGCGCGCGAAGCGCGTGTTCGCGCCGTCGCGCCGGGCCGCCCCGCTGGATGCGGACGGTCGCCCCGTCTTCCCGTCGGGCGAGCCGCACAGCCCATCGGAGGGCGTCATCTACGAGGCCGGCGCCGTCCGGTCCGCCACCGGCGAAGACCTGGTCGTGGGGTGCCCCAAGTGCGGTCTCGTCCGCAGCGTCGTTTTCGACACGTGCGGCAACTGTGGGCTCTCGTTCACCCTCAAGCCCACCACGCGCTCCCTGCGCGCGGCCGCCCCGCCGCCGGGTGGAGCCGCCGCCGCCTGATCCGGCGATCCGCGCGGAGCGGGTTGTGGCGCGATTCCTGCGGCGGTCCCTGGCCCCCGGGTCTGGCGGACCCATCGGGGCTGGAGCCCGGGCGGCCCCTCCCGCGGCGGCCTCTGGTTGCCCCGGTGCGGAGGACGGCGGCGGGCACCGACCACACCCTGCAGGGTCAGGGATGTGCCGCCGTGACCAGCGCGAGATCCCGTCCTGACCGATGCTTGACGGATGCTTGACTTCATCAATCCCGATCCCGGCCAGGCCCTGCTCATGATCGCGGCCGCCATCGGCATGACTGTGATGGGCGTCCTGCTCTGGATCCAGCTGCAGCGCCGCGCCAGGCGCTTCGGGGGCGGCAGGCTCGCGGCGGCGGCCATGGCCCTGGCCGTGGTGGGGCTGCTGGTATCGATCACGAACGAATTGCCGATGGAGATCGGGTTCGTCGTGCTGCTCCTCTCGCTGTTCGCCATCTACCGGCCCGAGCAGGTGGTGAAGGCGACCGGCGGGCCCAGCCTCGCGTGGCGGGCCCTGCGCGAGGGTCGAGAGCTCCAGCTCCTGGTCAAGGAGCGCGGCGGGCCGTCTCTCGCCAAGCGGAACCCCGAGGTGCAGGAGCGGTTCGAGGCACTCTCCGCGCTGGATGGGCCGGCCACCAGCGCGTACATCGGGCTGCTCCGGGCGACGTTGCTGGAGGACCCGGCGGCACCCGGCAAGGACGCGAAGCTGGCCGAGCTCGCCGAGGCGGACGCGGCACTCATGGCGACGATCGGGGCGCGGCCCATGTGGGAGAAGGACCTGGAGCGCCGCGCCGAGGCCGGGGCGCCGGTCGATTAGGACTGCGCGCGGAGTCGCCGGCGGTGGATCCGGAGCACGACCTTTCCTCTGCGTGCACAATAGAACAGCCGTTCGGTGGACAACTCGCCCTGGGCCGGTGGATACCTGCCCCATGGGCGGTGGATGGACGAGGTCCAAGTGTGGACAAGTCACGCCGGAACGCGGATGCCGGGGGCCGGGCCGGAGCACCGGGAAACCCATATGTTGCGATGCGAACGACCTTCGCACCACTACATGTTGTGGTTTGGGCTTGACCACGGCCCTCCGGCGACGTACAGTTCGAGGGTCGCTCCAGCGCCGGACGACGTCGGAACCCACCCTGAACGAGGCCACGGGCCACGCGATGGGACCCCGGCCAGGAACGGCGCCGGAACGATCCGACGGACGATCCCGCAGCTGCGCGTCACCCCATCCTTCGTGACCGTGAGATCGCCAACAGGACGGAGCCCCGAGCCCGCAGATCGCGTCCCGCCCGGCACCCGGGACGCAGTGATGCCCGCACGGACGCCCCCATCCGGGCCGCCGGCAGCTAGAGGTGGTCCCGCCAGGGCGGGAACGGAGGAGAACGGACGCAATGGCCCAGACTCGAGAGGTTGTCCCGGTCATGGATGAGAAGGTCAAGCCCAAGGTCCGGGCGAGCAAGACCGGGAGCAAGGTCGCCGCCAGCCCCCGCAAGGGCCTGGGCGGCCCGTACGGTGCCAGCTTCAAGGGCGAGGGGACCCGCGGTCTCAGCTTCGAGCGCCGGTGGACCCGGCCCGGCGTCCACCCGTATGACGAGATCGCCTGGGAGTACCGCACGGCGGGCATCTCCTCGGAGACCGGCAAGACCGTTTTCGAGCAGAAGGACGTCGAGGTTCCGGTCTTCTGGAGCCAGCTCGCCACGAACGTCGTGGTCAGCAAGTACTTCCGCGGCCACGTCGGCACGCCGGAGCGGGAGCACAGCATCCGGCAGCTCATCGACCGCGTCGTCAACACCATCGCGGCCTGGGGGGAGACCAACCACTACTTCGCCACTGACGAGGACCTCGCCGCGTTCCAGGCGGAGCTGACCCATCTCCTGGTCCACCAGAAGATGAGCTTCAACTCGCCGGTCTGGTTCAACGTCGGGATCGAGGCGAAGCCTCAGTGCAGCGCGTGCCAGCCCTATCGGGCGCGGGTTTCGACCCCGGACGGGCTGATCCCGATCGGCCGACTCGTCGACGAGGGCGCCGTCGGGCGTGAGGTCTATGACGCCAGCGGCATCACCCGGATCGTTGCGGTCAAGAACAACGGGAACAAGCCGGTCCGGCGGGTCCGCCTCCGGAACGGCAACTTCGTCGAGGCGACGCCGGACCATGTGGTCAGGGCCGTGCGACGGCGCCGGACGACGCCGGAGTGGCTCCGGGTCGACGAGCTCGAAGTCGGCATGCGGATGCACCTGCACCCGCACCGCGCCATGGTGGCCACGCGCGCCCTCGTGCCCGCAGGCATTGACGCGCCGGCGGGCGAGCTCGCCGAGCTGGTTTCGGTCGACCAGGAGACCGCCGTGCTGCGTGCCGAAGCCGCCCTCGCGGGATGGCTGCAGGCGGACGGGTTCGTCGGCCAGTACGAGGGTGGAACGAACCGCTCCCTGACGATCGAGTTCCAGGTCGCCAACGACGACGAGTATCAGTGGGTGATGGACAACCTGGACATTGCGCTGCCGCACGTCCACCTCAAGGTCCGGGACGCGGCCACCGCTGAGACGCGCGTCCAGCGCATCCGGATCTACGGCGAAGTCGTCCGCGACTTCGTCGAGCGCTGGGACCTGCTCGCGCGCGGTACGGAGATCCGCGTTCCCGCGCGCCTTTGGACCGCGTCCTACGACGAGGTCTGCGCCTACCTGCGAAGCATCTTCCAGGCCGACGGCTACGTGAGCGTCCGCCGGGACAACGGGAACGAGTCAGCACGGGTCGGGTTCGCCGTCATCGGCGAGCGCTGGACGGAGGACGTCCAGCTGCTGCTGAACTCCATCGGGATCTACTCGCGGCGCACCCGGAAGCCCGAGAAGCGCGAGGACCGCCACGACCTGCACGAGGTCGCCATCTCGGTCGGTTCCGAGCGCGCGCGGTTTACGGAGCTGGTCGGGTTCATCGGGCGCGACAAGCAGGCACGGCTCCGCGAATCGCTTGGGCTGCGGGACCTCAAGACCGTGCCCAACGTTCGCGAGGAGGAGATCGTCGCGATCGAGGAGATGGGGGTCGAAGAGGTCTACGACATCCAGACGGAGAGTGGCGAGTACCTCTCGAACAACGTGGCCGTCCACAACTGCTTCATCAACTCGGTCCAGGACAACATGAGCAGCATCATGGATCTCGCCAAGACCGAGGCCATGCTGTTCAAGTACGGCTCCGGCGCGGGCGTGAACCTGTCCCCCATCCGCTCGTCCAAGGCCAGGATGTCGGGCGGCGGCATCGCCAGCGGCCCGGTGAGCTTCATGCGCGGCTACGACGCATTCGCGGGTGTCATCAAGTCGGGCGGCAAGACCCGCCGCGCGGCCAAGATGGTCATCCTGGACGTGGACCATCCGGACATCATCGAGTTCATCGACAGCAAGGCGCACGAGGAGAAGAAGGCCTGGGCCCTCATCGAGCAGGGCTACGACCCCTCCTTCACCGGGGAGGCGTACGGCAGCGTCTTCTTCCAGAACGCCAACCACTCCGTCCGCGTGACCGACGAGTTCATGAAGGCCGTCGAGCGGGACGCCGAGTGGCAGACCCA
>DATCGK010000245.1:0-2159 GCA_036508975.1 Candidatus Limnocylindrales bacterium | reverse complement strand
CGGTCGGCCTCACGGGCGTCCTCGCCATCGTCTCCGTGATCGTTTGCCTGCTGGGGCTGCCAGAGGCCGGGACTGGAATCCCGATCGATGGCGTGATCCTCGCCGCGGTGGCCTACCTCGTGTTCGTCCGGGGCCGTGCCGCGAGCCGTCTCGGGTAGGGGTCACACAATGGCTTCGTTCGATCGGCGCTACGCCGAGGTCGTCGCGGCCGAGTTCGCGCGGCAGCCGCTCCGCACGCCCGTGCTGCTGGTCGAGGCTGACCTTGAGGGGCTACCGGGACCGGTGAAGCGATACATCTGCGCGTCGGGGGCGATCGGGCGCCCTCGCCCCCAAAACGCCCGGGTCGCGTTCGACGCGCTCATGCGCCGGAAGCCTGGCGCGGATCCGATGGTGTCGACCTCGGTCCAGTACAACTTCTTCGGCCAGCCCGCGCGACTGTTCCTGATGCAGGCGAGGATGTTCGGGGTCCCCGTCCGCGCCCTGCACCTCTACCGCCAGGAAGCGGCGACGTTCCGGGTGCGGGTCCTCGACCTCAAGACCATCGTGGACCAGGCCGGCCCTGGGATCAGCGCCGCCGAGAGCGTCACGGTCCTCAACGACTGGTGCTTCATGGCCCCGGGTGCGCTCGTGGACGAACGCCTCACCTGGCAGCCGATCGACGACCACAGCGCGCTCGTCACCTTCACCAACGGGCCGTACCGCGTCTCGGCGACTCTGATCTTCAACGAGCGCGACGAGCTCGTCGACTTCTGGTCGGACGACCGGCCCGACAGCAGCACGGGGGCGTTCGTCCCATGTCGCTGGAGCACGCCGATCGGCGAATACCGGGACCTCGACGGAATGCGGCTGCCGACCTGGGGCGGCGCGGTCTGGAACCGGGCCGAGGGCCCGTTCATGTATGGCGAGTTCCGCTTGCGGTCGCTGCGGTACGACGTGCCCGGGGCCACTGAGTCGTAGGCGAGCCGCCAGGCGATCCGCCGCGACAGGCCCGGCTCCGTCGGGCAGGAATAGCATCAGTAGGTCACCACTTGCTGCCGAACTCAGGCGGCCATGATCACGTCGAGTAGGGCGGCGACGTTGGCGAGCGCGGGCACGCTCCCGAGGCCTCGGTCGGTGAAAGGCGTGCCATCGAACCGCCCCCTTGTCGCCCGGTGCGGGGCCGGTGGCCAAAGGCCAGCCCGCTCCTCCCGCCCTATCGCGGCCCTGCTTCCGGGGAGGCGTCGGGCGTCGACGCCTCGGGCGTGTCGAACCTCAGGGCTACCTCGCCGTCAGGGGGATTGAACTCGCAGTCACCCGGACGGATGAGGCACGCCCGCAGGTCGCGGTCGTAGCCGGGGCAGTCCTCGGTCATCGGGCACTCGTCGATCACGGCGGAACGATCCTCTCGGGATCCCAACCGGGTCCAGAGCCGAATGGCACGGCCCCCGAACGCCGGGTGCGCGTCCTATCCGCGAGCGGACACCGCCGCAGCGCCCGCTCCAGTTCCTCGGCCGTCAGCCCGCACCCGAGCCGCCAAAGAGCGGTCTTCTCGTCGGCCCGCGTGGGCTCGCGACCGATACAACCCCGAGACGCCCGTGGCCAGTGGCCCGAGCAAGGTGCATGATTCGAGAGTGAGCAGCCCAACCCAACGTCCGACGAGCCGCCGTGCGGCGCGTAGGCGGCCCAGGCGGCCTCCTCGCTGGCTGGCGGCAGACCTGTACAAGTGGTCCGAGTTCGCCCACCGTGAGCCGCTGTGGGAAGCCACAGGCGGAGGGTCGAGCCGCCGCCGTCCGGGCCGCCCGCCCAAGCTCAACGCCGACGTGGTCGGGAAGATCTTGATGGCCGTCCGGGCCGGCAACTACCCCGAGGTCGCCGCTCGCTGGGCGGGCATCTCTGCCGCGACGTACTACCGATGGTGCAAAGACCCGCGGCCTCCGTTCGTGGCCTTCCGAGCAGCCCTCGACATGGCCGACGCCGAGTGCGAGGCGATGGTGATCGGCAACCTCGTCAGACTGTCGAGGACGAGCAAGCGGGCGGCAGCGTTCTTGCTTGAGCGTAGATGGCCGGACAAGTGGGCACAGTCACGTCGGCTGCCACCAGACGCGCCGGCCGATACGCCGACGGCTCCCCCACCACCCCAGCACATCGAGGCGAGGACGTTCTCGATCCCCGAACTCGTC
>DATCGK010000244.1:0-2288 GCA_036508975.1 Candidatus Limnocylindrales bacterium | reverse complement strand
GGCGCTCTGCGTGGGCGCGGAGGAGGCGATCCTCGCGGTGCGCGCCGAATACGCCGACGCCGTCGCCGTGCTGGAGCTGGCCGTGGCCGCCGCCGAGGAGGCCGGCTTCCTCGGCGAGGACGTGCTGGGATCCGGGCGCGCGGTGCGGATGACGGTCCGCACGGTCCAGGGCGCCTACATGCTGGGTGAGGAGACGGTCCTCCTCAAGGCGCTGGAGGGACGCCGTGGCCAGCCCGAGCAGCGGCCGCCCTACCCGTCCGAGCACGGCCTGTGGGGCCGGCCCACGCTGGTCCACAACGTGGGGACGCTCGCCGCCGTCCCCTGGATCGTGGTGCACGGCGCGGAGGCCTATCGCGCCATCGGCGATCCGGATGCCCCGGGCACCGTCCTTGTGGCGGTGAGCGGGTCCGTGGCGACCCCGGGAGTCGCCGAGGTGCCGACCGGGACCTCGCTCGCCGAGATCGTCGCGCTGGCGGGCGGTGTCCCGAACGGCCGGCCGCTCAAGGCCGTCCTCGTCGGCGGCCCGTCCGGCGGCCTCCTGCCCGCGGACCTCGCGGGCACCCCGTACACGTTCGCGGCACTCCGGGCGGCCGGGGCCCACGTCGGCTCCGGCTCGGTGGTGGTGGCCGACGACCGGACCTGCGTGGTGGACCTGGCACGCCTGCTGACGCGGTACTGCGCGGACGAGGCGTGCGGGAAGACCATCCCGTGCCGGATCGGGCTGCGCCGGATGTCCGAGATCGGCGAGCGCATCGCAGCCGGCCTGGCCCGCCCGACCGACCCGCAGCTCCTCGCGGACCTCGGCGCGGACATCGCGGGGAGCGCGCTCTGCGACCACGAACGGCTGGCGACGGGCCCGCTCGCGACCGGGATGCGATACTTCCGGCCCGAGATCGACGATCACATCCTGCGGGGCGTATGCCCCGCCGGCGTCTGCGCTCCCGCCGGGGCAGCGGCCGCCGGGACCGCCCACGGAGGATAGGCACGACCGCGATGGCCGACCTCATCTCCCGCCCGACCGACCTCGTCTCCACGGCGCGACCCGAGCCCGTGGTCGATTCGCTCGCGGAGCGACTGTTCCTCACCCAGTCGCCGCAGCGACCCCAGTCCACGCCGGTCATCCGGCTCGAGGTCGATGGGCGCCTGGTGGAGGGCCGCGATGGCCAGACCATCCTGGAGGTCTGCCGGGACAACGGGATCGAGATCCCGACCCTCTGCTACGAGCCCAAGCTGCCCGGCTTCGGGGCGTGCCGGATGTGCGTCGTGGACGTGGCCGGGGAGGAGCACCCGCCCATCTCGTGCTCGCGCCTGGCCGAGGCAGGCATGGTGGTCCAGACCCAGACCGAGGAGGTCCGGCGCCTCCGCCGGACGAACCTGGAGCTGATCTTCTCCGACCACAACGCGTACTGCCTGCCGCCCTGCCAGAACAAGTGCCCCAGCCACATCGACATCCCGGGCTTCCTCAAGGCGAATGCCGAGGGCGAGTTCCGCGAGTCGGCCCGGATCTTCAAGCGGACCATCCCGTTCCCGTCCGTCCTGGGCCGGGTCTGCCCGGCGCCATGCGAGGAGCACTGCCGCCGCGACGAGGTGGACGAGGCGATCGCGATCCGCGACAGCCACCGCTATGCGGGCGACCAGGTGATCCTCGCGATGCGCGAGCAGGACGTGGACCCGCCTCTGCCATTCGAGCTCCAGCCGAAGTCCGGGAAGCGGGTGGCGGTGATCGGCTCCGGCCCGGCCGGAACGTCGGCGGCCTACTACCTCCTGATCGCCGGCCACGACGTGACGATCTACGAGCGCGACGCGGCCCCCGGCGGGATGCTGCGCTACGGGATCCCGGAGTACCGGCTGCCGAAGGAGCGGATCCTCGATCCCGAGTACGAGAGCATCACCCGGCTGGGCGGGCGTTTCGTCTGCAACCAGGCCCTGGGGCGCGACTTCAGCCTCGACGACCTCCAGAACCAGGGCTACGACGCGGTCGTCGTGGCGATCGGCTGCTACGACACGAACAAGCTGGGGATCCCGGGCGAGGACGCCACGGGCGTCATCGACGGTTTGGAGTACCTCAAGATCGCCACGCTGGGCCTTCCCTACCCGGGCCACGCCGGGACCAGGGTCGTGGTGGTCGGGGGCGGCTTCACGTCCATGGACTGCGCGCGCACGTCGGTGCGCCAGGGCGCGGCCGAGGTGACGCTGGTCTACCGCCGCGACATGAAGGACATGCCGGCCTCCGGCGAGGTTCACGAGGCGATCGAGGAGGGAGTCACGGCCATCTTCCAGGCCGGCCC
>DATCGK010000243.1:0-9452 GCA_036508975.1 Candidatus Limnocylindrales bacterium | reverse complement strand
CCGGGGTGGCGAACTCGAGACGGCCGAAGAACGGCTCCGCAACGACCGGACCGATGAAGGTTCCCCCGATGCCGAGGACGACCAGACCGGCGACTGCCACCGATGCCTCAGCCCGGCCGGGCCGCCGGAGCCCGATATCCTCGAGGCTGCTGCGGTGGACGACGGCCACCAGACCCGCCAGCCCGAGCCCGACCCCGGCGACGACCATCCGGCGCAGGACGATGTCAGAGAGCGGCGCAACGCACCCGGCCGCGCCCAGGGGCACGTCCATGCCCAGGACCCAAGGCCAGGCGATCGGGACACCCACGGGCAGCGTCGCGGCCCACGCGACGGCCTCCGGGCGTCGGCGGAGCAGGAGTCCGACCCACCCGGCCAGCAGGATGACGGCGATGAGCGGCCGCAGGCCCGGCACCAGCGCACCGAGCAGAAGCAGGGCGGGTCCCCCACCCGCCACCACGCCCGACACGCGCATGGCCGGCCTCCGGAATCGTTGGCTCCCGTGATCAGCACGAGGGACGCGCCGGGCGGCCGGTCCGTGTCAGCCGGCAGGCCTCGGCACACGCCGCGGACAACGAAACGCCCGAAGGAACTTCCTCCCCGGCGCCGGTTCCACTGATGCAAGCACCTGTGGCTCCGTTCGCCCCCGCCTGTGCAAGCACTTGCGGGTTCGTCGCTGGTTCGTCCGCCCCTTCGGGCAAGACGAAAGATACCGGTCGGTGGCGCCGCTCCACAACATGGTTGTCCACGAGTTGGCGGCTGTTTCGTGAAGTTGCCGGAACTTGTCCACACCCCATCCACGAAGGGGGCTCCCCTAGCGGCCCGGGGCGAGCTCCAGGGGCCAGCTGCCGGCATCCTCGAGGCCGGTCGGAACGCCGTCGTCGTCGATCTCCAGCAGCACCGACGGACCACCGTCTGCCGCGAGGAGCCGCCAGCGGCGCTCGCCGGTCCGCGCCGCGCGCCAGGTCGCGGGGCGAACGCGGAGGGCATCGCTCACCTCGACGGTCGCGACCGAGGCCCCCTCCCCCCCCCCGAGCCTCGCGGCAAGGTTCGCGGCCGCCACGGCAGCCGTCACCGGCGACGCGCCGAGCATGAGCACATGCGCCCGGGACCACGGCAGCGCAAGGTGCTCGATCCCCTCCGCGCGAACCACGTTCCCGTGCAGGACGGAGCGGTCCTGTTCCGGGTGCAGCGTGAGCAGACCGCCGGGCGCCGCCACCTCGAGCAGCTCGAGGCTGCCGTCCCGTGCCACCTCGAGCAGCAGGCCGTGCAGCAGCCGGTCCCCCGACGTCGTCATTGCGCGCCACCGGCGGCCCCGACGGCCGTCTGCCACGGTCCAGGTCAGGCGTCGGCCCCCCGGCAGGCAGCCACTGCCAGCCCGACGCACGTATGCGGGTGCCGTCCGAGGTTCCATCGTCAGGATGCCGGGCTCCCGTCCGCGATCGCCGCCTGCCAGCGCTCGGCGACCGCCCGCAGCTCGCCGGCCATCGCGGGGGCCATGCGACCGGTCACGCGGACGTCGCGATTGCCGTACTCGAGCTCCACCGTCCCGCGTTCGCGCACCCTCGCCAGCAGCTCGCCCGCGGCATATGGGACGGCGAGGTCCACGTCCTCCCAGAGCGACGCCAGCAGCGCGGCGACCTCCGCGCGGAGCGTGTCCAGGCCGAACCCCGTCACCGCCGATACCAGCACGGAGCCCGAGACAGCGGGGGCCGGCCGATCGCCAGCGGCGCCCGGGTAGAGCAGGTCCGCCTTGTTGAACGCGGCCAGCCGCGGCTTGTCGCCGGCGCCAAGCTCCTCGAGGACCGTCTGGACGGTGGCGCGGTGCTCCGGGGCGTGGCTGTCGGAGGCGTCAACCACCTCGATCAGCACGTCGGCGCGGGTGACCTCCTCCAGCGTGGCGCGGAAGGCGTCGACCAGCTGATGCGGGAGCTTGTGGATGAAGCCCACGGTGTCGGTGACGATCGCGGTCTGGCCGTCGCCCAGCTTCACCTGGCGCGAGGTTGGATCGAGCGTGGCGAAGAGCTTGTCCTCGGCCTTCGCAACCTCGCTGCCGACGAGTGAGTTGAGCAGCGTGGACTTGCCCGCGTTCGTGTAGCCGACGATGGCCACGGTCGGGTACAGGCGCCGGTCGCGGCCGCGCGCCGTGGTCTGACGCTGCTGGCGGACGTTCTCGACCCGTTCCTTCATCTTCTTGATCCGCTCGCGGATCAACCGGCGGTCCGTCTCGAGCTGGGACTCGCCGGGACCCCGCGTGCCGATCCCGCCGCCGGTGCGCGAAAGGTGCGTCCAGAGGCGCGTCAGGCGAGGCAGCTGGTACTCGAGCTGGGCGAGCTCCACCTGGAGGCGGCCCTCGTGGGTCTGGGCGTGGAGGGCGAAGATGTCCAGGATCAGGCGGCTGCGGTCGATGACCTTGACGTTGAGCAGGCTCTCGAGGCTCTTCTGCTGTCCCGGGCTGAGCTCGTCGTCGGCAACGAGGAGGTCGAAGCCGGTCTCGGACTTGGCCTGGAGCAGCTCCTCCGCCTTGCCCTTGCCCACGTACCAGTTGGGATCGACGTGGCGCCTGTTCTGCCATTCGGCCCCCACCACGTCCGCGCCGGCGGTGACGGCGAGGGCCGCGAGCTCGGCCAGGCTGTCCTCCGCGCCCCAGCCGGGATCGTCACCGGTGTCGACGGCGACGAGGAACGCCTTCTCGACGGTGGGCGCGAGATCGATGGAGGCGCTGCGGGGGCTCATGGCCGGGCCAGCATACCGGCTCGCCGGGACATACCCCCCCCGTTCGGCGGCGAGCGGTAGTCCTTCCGGTTCGTGGCGCGCCGGCGCACCACCACCGAGAGTCTGGGCATGCCCACCACCCGGTTCCTCGGCGAAGCCTTCGGCTGGCTGCGTGCCCCCGTTCCGGCACCGGCCCTGCCGGCGCCCGAGTCGAGGGTCCGGCGGTCCACCATCCGTGCGATCGCCGTCCTTGCCCTCGTCGTCAGCGTCGTGTACCTGGCGTGGCGCGTCACCTCGACCCTGAACCCGGACGCGTGGTGGGCGTCGGTCCCACTGGTCATGCTCGAGATCCACGCGACGCTCGGGCTGGCGCTGTTCACGTTCTCGCTGTGGAGCATCGACTGCCGGCCACCGCACCGCGATGTGGACGAGACCACGCTCCGGATCGCCGTCCTCGTGCCCACCTACAACGAGGGCATCGAGATCCTGCTCCCCACGGTGGCGGCGGCGGCCGCGATGCGCCTCCCGCACGAGACCTGGATCCTGGACGACGGCGCCCGCCCCGAGGTCGAACAGCTTGCCCGTGACCTCGGGGTGCGGTACCTGGCCCGGACGGAGCATCTGCACGCGAAGGCGGGCAACCTCAACAACGCCCTGACGGTCGTCGATACGGACCTCATCGCCGTCCTGGACGCCGACCATGTCGCGGACGCCGACTTCCTGGTTCGCACCGTGGGCTACTTCGATGATCCGGGCCTGGCCCTGGTCCAGACACCACAGGAGTTCTACAACCACGATTCGTTCGAACACGAGGCGGTCGCGGGGGACGGTGAGCGGTTCCACGAGCAGGTGCTGTTCTACCGGATGCTCCAGCCGGGCAAGAACCGCTGGGGCGGCGCGTTCTGGTGCGGGACCGGCGCGGTGGTGCGCGTCGCGGCCCTGCGCGAGGTGGGTGGCGTGGCGACCGACACGATCACCGAGGACATCCACACCACGATCCGGTTGCATCGCCGAGGGTGGTGGACCGTGTACCACAACGAGGTGCTCGCGCGCGGCCTGGCGGCCGGGGACGCCGACACCTACCAGCTCCAGCGTCTGCGCTGGGGCACGGGCGCGATGCAGGTGCTCCGGCAGGAGAATCCGCTGTGGGTCCCGGGGCTGACGATCCCCCAGCGCCTGACCTACGCCTCGACGCTCCTGGGCTGGTTCGACGCCTGGCGCACCCTCGGGTTCGCGATCCTGCCGATCGTGGTCGTGATCACCGGCGTGGTGCCGATCCGGGCAGACCTGGTCACGTTCGCGACGGCGTTCCTGGTGACGTTCCTGCTGCAGCAGGTGGCGCTCAAGGCCCTCAGCCGGGGCTGCCACCGCTCGGTCCTTTCCATCGTGTTCGAGCTGGTGCGCATGACCTCGAACCTGCGGGCGACCCTGACCCTGGTCACCCGCCGGCGGCCCACGTTCGTCGTGACCCCGAAGGGACGCCAGGGCGACGGCCGGCGCCGCGTGCGGGTCCCGGCCCTCCTCTCCGCGCTCCTGGTCGGCGCCTTCCTGGCATCCGCCTGGTTCGCCCTGACCCTGCTCGGCCGGACGCCGGTCACCTACCCAGAACTGGGCGCGGTGGTCGCGGCATTCGGGTGGATGTTGTTCAACGTCGTTCTCGCCTGGCTGGCCATCGATCGCATCCGTTCCCTGCGCTATGCGCCGGAGCGACGAGCAAGCGTGCGGTTCGACGTCGAGCAGCCGGCGCTCATGGACAACCTTGCCGCCGAGACACGTGACGTGTCCATGACTGGGGCGAAGGTGGTCGTCGGGGCCGAGATCGCGACTGGGTCGGTGGTGGTGCTCACGCTCGACACCGACGCGGAGCCGGTCGTGCTCAGGGCGATGGTGCGCTCGATCCATCGCGAGGGAAGGGGCGGGTTCCTCCACGGGCTGGAGTTCCTGCCGGGCCAGCACGAGGCCCGTGCGCAGCTTGCGATCGCCCTGTTCCAGCAGCGGCACAACCCGCGTGTCGACCGGAAGCCCCGGTCGGCCCCCGCGCCCGAGCTCGTCCCCGCCGCGGCTTGAGGAGTCGGGCCCCCGGGGGCCCATGCCAACCGGGTGGCGCGCTCAGGGGCGTACCGAGTCGACGAACACGTCGAGCTGCTCCACCGCGGCCGGGACTGGGTCACCGGTTGCGTCGACGATCGCCAGCGACGGCTCGGACCGGAACCAGGTGCGTTGCCGTTTCGCGAAGGCGACGTTGCGGTGGGCGTCCAGCTCGATGGCCTGCTCGAGGGTCAGCTCGCCGTCGAGGTACGCCCAGCTCTCGCGGTAGCCGATGGCCGAGAAGGCCGGCAGCGCGGGGTCGTAGCGCTCGCGCAGGGCGCGGGCCTCCGCCACGAGGCCGGCATCGAACTGGGCGCGCGCGCGGGCCGCGATGCGACGGACATGCTCCGGCGGGTCGACGACCAGCTGGAGGCCCAGGACCGGTGCCGGGTAGCCGACGGGCTGCGGGAGCGGTGCGTCACCCTGGAGCGAGGCGATCTCCAGCGCCCGCACGACGCGGCGCGGGTTGCGCAGGTCCGTGGTGCCGGCCAGCGTGGGCGCCCGGGCCGCCAGGCGATCGGCGAGGGAGGCCACGCCGTCGCGAACCAGCTCCGCCTCCAGCCCGGCCCGGATGCCAGCGTCCGAGGGGAGGGCGTCCGTGTCGATGCCGAGGAACACGGACCGCAGCCAGAACCCCGTCCCGCCGGCCAGGATCCCGATACCGCCGCGCTCCCCCAGCGACCGCAACGCGCCCAGCGCCAGGGTCCGGAACTCGGCGACCGAGTACGGCTGGTCGGGTTCGACGAGGTCGATGCCGTGGTGGACGACCCGGGCCCGCTCCTCGGGCGTCGCCTTGGCCGTGCCGATGTCCAGGCCGCCGTAGACCTGTCGCGAGTCCGCCGAGACGACCTCCGCCGGGATTCCACGCGCGACGAGCCGCTCCGCGAGCGTGATGGCGAGGCCGGTCTTGCCGGTGGCGGTGGGCCCGCCGATGACGACGAGCGGCGCGATGCTCAGGCGAGGGTCCCCCGGAGCGCGTACGGCCCGGCGTGGCCGATCGTCACGCGGACCTCGCGGCCCAGCAGGTCCGGCGACCCGGCGACGTGCACCAGCTTGCTCTCGCGCGAGCGCCCGAGAAGGTGCGAGACCCCTTCCGGCAGTCGCGCGAACGCGTCGCGCGACGTCGACGAGCCACCGGCCTCGCCGTCCTCGCCAGGCTCGCCAACGTGGTCGTGGGTCCGCGGCGGCACGATCGTGTCCACGAGGACCTCGGCGGTGCGACCGAGCCACGCCCGGTTCCGTTCCAGGCCGATCCCCTCCTGGATCGCCAGCAGGCCGACCAGTCGCCGCCGCTTCTCGGCCGCCGGCACGTCGTCGGACAGGCGGGTTGCCGGCGTCCCCGGCCGTTGGCTGAAGGCCGCCGCGAAGACCTGGTCGTAGCGGATGGCCTCGAGCAGCCGGAGCGTCTCCTCGTACTCGCCCTCGGTCTCGCCGCAGAAGCCGACGATGACGTCCGTGCTGAGCGCGATGCCCGGCACGGCCTCGCGGATGCGGGCGAGGCGCTCCCGGTAGTGGTCGATCGTGTACTGGCGGCCCATGCGCCGCAGCATCGAGTCCGAGCCGGACTGGACGGGCAGGTGCAGCGACTCGCAGACGGACGCGCAGTCCCGCATCGCCTCGATCAGCCGGTCCGACAGGTCCCACGGGTGCGAGGTCACGAACCGGAGCCGCGGGATGGCGGGTCGGCCATCGCCTTCGGCCGCCCGGAGCCCGTCCACGGCGCGGATCAGCTCCGCGAGGTCCGGCCTCGCCTCCCGGTCCTGGTGCCGCCCCACGGTTCGCACCGTCACGACGTGCCCGAACCGGGCCTCGGCCGCCAGGTCGTGGCCGTAGCTGTTGACGTTCTGGCCCAGGAGCGTCACCTCCCGGTAGCCGGCCGCGGCCAGCGCCCGCGCCTCGTCGACGACCTCGTCGAACGGGCGGCTGCGCTCGGGACCGCGGCTGAACGGGACGATGCAGTAGGTGCAGGTCTTGTCGCAGCCGTAGATGATCGGGAGCCAGGCGCTGATCGCCGAGCCCCGGCTGACCGCGCCACCCGCGACGGCGTCGGCCCGTGCCCGCACCAGGTGCGAGGCATCCGAGACCGCCATGCCCTTGACCAGCGTGGTCGCCGCCGTCATCGCCATCGCCATCGCCCCGACCGGCGCCTGCGCCGACGCGATACCCAGCCGGTCGACCAGCTCCGGCTCCTCGTCCGGCCGCAGAAACAGGTCCACGGCCGGGTACCGGCGCACGAGGCCGGCGCGGTTCGACTCGCGCACGGAGCACCCGGTCATCACGACGCGCATCCCGGGGTTCGCCGCCTTCAGCCGGCCCAGGTGACCCTGCCGGCCGATCACCTTCGCCTCGGCCGCCTCGCGGATCGCGCAGGTGTTGATGACGACGAGGTCGGCCGCGTCCATCGACGGCGCCTCGGGGCACCCGGCGGCGAACAGCCGGCCCGCCATCTCCTCCGAGTCGCTCCTGTTCATCTGGCAGCCGAGCGTCCAGACGAAGAACGACGGCAGGGAGCGGATCTCGGGGCGGAACTCGGCCAGGCGCACGTCTTCGGGCAGGAACGGGTCACGGGGGCCGCCAGCGGGTGCGCCGGGCGGAACGAGGTCCAGGACGGGGAGCGATCGGGGCGTCATCCGGGCTGGATCGTAGCCGGTCCGCGGGGGACGCCGCGGACACCGGGGGCGCCTGGGGCGCCTGGAGTGCCTGGAGTGCCGTAGCGACTGCCGCCCCGGGTGCGCGCGATGGCCACGCGCAGGTTCGCGACGAGGTCGTCCGGCATCACCAGCAGGGCGTGCGTCTCGGCGTAGGGTCCGAGATCGCCGTGGTAGTCGGACCCGCCCGTCTCGACCAGGCCGAGGTGGGTCGCCGCGACGGACATCGCCGACCGGGTCTCGGCGTCGAAGGAGCGGTGGTGGGTCTCCAGGCCGTCTAGGCCCTCGGCCATCAACTCCCGCATCAGCGGGAGCCGCGTGGGTGCCTCGGGAAAGTGCGCCAGCGACGCCAGGCCGCCGGCTCCGCGGATCGCCCGGATCGCCTCCACCGGGCCCATCCCGGTCCGCGGCACGTAGCCGGGCCGGCCGTGTCCCAGGATCTGCAGGAAGGCGCCCTCCACGCTCTCCGCGAAACCGGCAGCGACGAGCGCACGGGCGAGCGTCGGGCGTCCGAGGGCGTCGTCGCTCTCGAGGACCGCGGGGTCGAGGTGGGCGTCCAGCGGCAGGCCGATCGCCCGCAGGCGGTCAACCGTTGCCGTGAACCGGGCGCGGCGCGCGCCGCGCTGCGCGGCGATCGCCGCCTCGAATGCGTCGTCGGCGGGATCCACGCCGATGCCCAGGACGTGGAGCTCGCCCTCCGGCAGGTCCAGGCCGAGACCGCGGGTTACCGCGTTGATCTCGACGGCCGGGACAAGGTCGAGGTCGTCCGGGAGCGGATCCGCCCCGTGGGCCGTCAGCTCGCGATACCCGGCGAGGGTGTCGTGGTCGGCGATGGCGAACAGCCGGATGCCGGCGGCGTGCGCCTGGCGGACGAGCTCCATGGGCTCCAGGACGCCGTCCGAGCGCCGGGTGTGGGCGTGAACGTCCGCGACCGCCGTGCCGGGCGCAAGCGGCTCGTCCGGGCGCGTCGCGTGGCGCGCGGCCATGACTAGGTCTCGATCAGGCGCTGGATCCGCTCGATCTGCAGCGCACGGCCCGTGGCGGGGTCCACGTCGATCTGGCACGCATTGAGCACCACCGGGCCGTCCCCCACCTCGAAGCGCGTGGGCAGGGCGTTGACGAACCGCGGCAGCACGGTAGCCGGGTCGAAGCCGATCACGCTCCACAGCGGTCCGGTCATCCCGAGATCCGTCTGGAACGCCGTCCCCTTGGGCAGGATCCGCTCATCGCCGGTGACGACGTGCGTGTGCGTCCCGACCACCGCCGACACGCGACCGTCGAGGTAGAGCCCCATCGCGGTCTTCTCGGAGGTGATCTCGCAGTGGAAGTCCACGATCCTGACCGGCGGCAGGGGCTCGGACGCCTCGTCCATCAGCCGGTCGGCATCGGTGAACGGGTTGTCGATCGGCTGCATGTACGTCCGGCCCTGGAGGTTGATCACGGCGATCTCGCTGCCGTCCAGCGCGTGGTAGGTGCCCCACCCGCGACCCGGGACGTTATGGGTCCCGTAGTTGAACGGCCGGAGCACCCGGTCGTTCGCGTCAAGGAACGGGTAGATCTCGCGCTTGTCCCAGATGTGGTTGCCGCTCGTGATCACGTCCACGCCGGCGGCCAGCAGCGCCTCCGCGGTGGAGGGCGTCAGGCCCATCCCCCCGGCCACGTTCTCCCCGTTGGCGGTCACGAAGTCGATCCCCCGCTCGTCCCGAAGGCCGGCCAGCTCGCGCTCGATCACGACGCGGCCCGGCTTGCCGATGATGTCGCCGATCATCAGGATCCGGCACGCACCGGCGGGACGGGGCGCGTTGCCGTTCGGCGGGTTGCCGAGGCCGGCCCGGGGACTGCGTCCGATCACGGACATCGCTGCCCTATTTCGCGTAGTCGCGTGTAAGCACGATCAGGGCCCGGATACACATTCCCGCACACCTTCGTGCTACACTCTGACCTAGCGCCGCGCCTCCCCGGTGGGATTAGCACCGGGGATCGCGACAGACTCGAGGTATCCGA
>DATCGK010000242.1:0-2541 GCA_036508975.1 Candidatus Limnocylindrales bacterium | reverse complement strand
TACCAGGCTCCCAGCCACTGCGCTGCGATGCCGCCCGTCGTGCCCATGCTCGCTCCGGTGGTGGGGTCGATGCACTCCGGCTGCTGCGGGGTCATGGCGTTCGCGAGGGCCAGGATCACGTCGTCGGGCGCCGCTCCCGAGACCTGATAGGCGAGGGACCCGGCGGGAGCGACCGACGGGTCGGCCTCCGTGAAGACGGCGGGCGCCTCGATCCCGGCCGCGATCCACTTGCTGCGGACGTCCGACGCGATGGCGGCGAGCGCGTCGGCCTGCGCGAGGTGTTCGGGCCAGACACAGAGCGTGAGGCCGGCGCGCTCCCGGCAGGTGAGTTGCGCCGGGTCCCGGGGCACGACCGGGGCGTAGGTCATCCCCGAGACGAGCCCGACGCCCGCGCGAAGGAGCAGGACCAGCACGAGGCCGGAGGCGACGAGGGGGACGGCGCGGGCTCGGACGGAGCCCCCGTGCCGCCGCACGTCCGTCCATCCCCCGACCAGGATGACGGCAGCGGCGATGATCCCGATGTCGGCGAGGACTGACGCCCAGACGGCGGCGGGCGCCATGGCCTGGTTGAGCCCGCAGCAGTCGTGGAACATCCCGGTGATGTGCCGGAGCCACACGGGGTCCATCGCCGGGACGAAGGCGAGCCACACGAAGGGCAGGAGGATGCCGACCGGCACAGCGACCGGCACGGGCAGCAGGATGCCGGCCGCGAACCCGACGGCGGCCCACGCGACGAGGTCGAGCGTCCCGACCGCGATCAAGGTCAGGTCGGGCATGGTCGCCCCGGACCGGACAAGCAGCACGGCGATGGCGGCGAGCATCGCCACGACGCCGATCACCACTGAGGGCAGCACGGCCCAGGCGGCGATCTCGAGCCGCGAGCGGACGGCCGGCGACCACCAGACTGATCGGCGCAGCCGGGCGCCCTCCCAGGCCGCCGTGGCCGCGACGAACCCGGCGACGAAGGGCAGGGCGCCCGTTCCCATCGCCGTGGCGCCGAGCCCGTAGTGGTCCGACGGGTAGAGCGCCGTCACGTAGCCGCCCGCGAGCAGGACGATCGGCAGCGCGAACCAGAACGCGGGCATGACCCGCAGCGAGGTGCGCAGGGAGACCATCAGTCGCCCGTGACCAGGGTGCTGTAGGCGGCCTCCGCCGGGTACGTGCTGCTGGCCGGCGCGAGGGCCATGAACGCCTCCGGCGTGCCGGAGAACGGCAACCGGCCGTGGTCCATGACGACGACCGTGTCGAACAGGTCGGACAGGTCGTCGACCTGGTGGGTGGAGACCACCACCGGGGTGTCCTTCGAGATCTCGCGCAGGACGTCGCGGAAGCGGGCCCGCTGGCCGGGATCGAGCCCGGCGGTGGGCTCGTCGAGCAGCAGCACCTCGGCCCGGTGGACGAGGACCTGGGCGAGGCCCACGCGGCGCTGCTGGCCGCCCGAGAGCTGGGACGTGCGACGGCCCGCCTCCGCCGCGAGATCGACCCGCTCGAGCGCGGTGCCCGCCGCCTCCCAGGCCGCGCGACGGTCGAGCCCCTTGAGCCAGCCCGCGTAGGCGACCTGCTCCCGGCACGACAGGCCGGCCATCGCCCGCACCTGCTGCGGCATCCAGCCCACGGCCCGCCGGAACGCGGCCCGCTCGCGCCGCGAGCTGCTCGACAGGGTCCCCATCTGAACGCTGCCGGTCGCGGGCGACAGCGCACTCGCGCCAAGACCAAGAAGGGTGCTCTTGCCGGCGCCGTTGGGGCCGAGCAGCACCGTCCGGCCCACCGGGACCTCCCACGAGAAGTCCTCGAACACGCGAGTCCTTGGGCCACGGGTGAGGCCGCCTGAGCCGTAGGAGAAACTCACCCCGTCGAACCGCAGTGTCGTCACGTCACCCCCAGCCGGGACTTCCCTCGCGCGCCTCGTGCGCCTTCCCTAGGAGTATCGCCGAACGCCGGCCGCGAGGATCAGGGCAACCCCGGCACCACAATGAGGAGTTCGCCGGAAGGATGATCGGCAGGGCACGCAACAGGTCAATGGGCGAGGCCGACGTGCGCGGTCCTTGCGGCGGCTGAAATCACCACGAAGTCCACCTCCTGCCGGACTGGAGCCTCCTGTCGTGCCGCACCGACACCATGACCTGATGGTGACGAGGTGCGGCGCGAGAGGCTACCTGCCGCGAGCGGACGCGACCGCGCTGGGAGGCCGTCGCCGGCGGCGTCCCCGTGGAGTTTTGGCCCGCCCCTCTGACGCGCCTCCATCACAAGGACAGGCCGCCCTCGGGTTGAGGACGGCCTGGTCTGTGGTGCTCCAGCACTTGCCCT
Source organism: Candidatus Limnocylindrales bacterium (assembly GCA_036508975.1). Lineage (GTDB taxonomy): Bacteria > Chloroflexota > Limnocylindria > Limnocylindrales > CSP1-4 > CAIXZV01. Next base: position 234 of record DATCGK010000242.1, on the reverse strand, counting down.
AATGCCGGCGTCTGCCGAGCGTCATTGCGCCCGAGTGTACCGGTGACAGTGACCTCGGTGAACGCGTGAGTTCGTCAAGCACGGGCTGAGCGTGCTTTCAGCAGCCCCCATACCCATGCCCTGCCGAACTCAGGTGGGGTTGAGCAGGAACGCATGTGTCTGACCGTTGGTGGGGTTGTAGCCGTTGCAGACGATTTGTCCGGTGTCGTTGATGCCGATCGCCTCGGTGAGCAC
>DATCGK010000241.1:0-3988 GCA_036508975.1 Candidatus Limnocylindrales bacterium | reverse complement strand
TGCAACGCGAGAGACGAGATGGTCGCGGCCGAGCCAGGACAGGAAGCTGAACAGGCCGAGGCCGATGATGAAGTAGGTGACGAGCACCGCCCCGACGTAGAGCGATCCCGCTCCGAGGAGGCGCCGCCGCGCTTCGAGCGTCGGCGTCCCATCGGCGGTCACGGCGTTCACGAGCGTGAGCGTGTAGGTCGCGAACAGGACGAGCAGCGCGAACGCACACGGGTTGAACCCGTCGGCGAAGCCCGAGGCGAGGACGGTCGGGACCGTCAGGCCGCCGAAGGCCGCCGCGTCGAACGGGACCGCAAGGACATACGCCCCGGCGAGCAGTCCGACGCTCACGATGAGCGTCGCGAGGGCGATCGCCGGGCGTGGCCAGCCGAGAATCAATGGCGAGGCGGGGAGCCGGGCGGCCGTCGGCTCGGCGGTCACGCCGCCGGCTCCACGACGATCTTCCCGTGCATCTGCGGGTTGTCCTTGCCGCCGCAGCACGAGTCGCAGTAGACGTCATAGGTGCCGGGCTTGTTCGGGACCTGCCAGGTCACGGCTCTGCGGCTCTCGGCCGGCAGGCTCTCGTTCAGCCCGAGTTCGGGGGCGACCATCGTGTGGACGCCGCCTGCGAGGTGCATCGCCGCGTCCTCGGTCCACCAGTCGAGCGTGACCGACGAACCGGCCTTGACGTGGATCTCGGCCGGGGTGAAGCCGGCCATCGAGCTCTGGACACTGATCGTTCCGGCGGCCGCGACTGGCCGCGTGAGGAAGTTCCCGAACGCGAGCCACCCGCCGACGGCAAGGACGGCGACGACGATCACGCCGAAGATCGCGGGGCGGGCCTTCTCGAACGTTGTCTGCTGAGAGCGCACGGCGCCCCGCGCCGTAACCTTCGTCGTCATCGCATGGACTCCTTCCGAGCGTGTTCAGGACTCGAGGAGGCGACGCGCCGCCTCGAACTCATCTCGACTGATCTCGCCCCTGGCGAGACGGGACCGAAGGGTGTCGAGCGGCTCGTCGCGCCCGCTCCGACGCGGTTCGCGGACAAGGAGCCAGACCAGGACGACGAGGGCGAGGACCCAGGCTCCCATCCAGAGCCAGGCTTCTAGGCCCATCGTCAGGCCGTCCATCATTCCGAGACCTCCTCGTCGTGCCGCGCCGCTGGACGCGACGGGCACAGGAGGAGACTCGCTCCCGAACCTCAGGGGGCCGTGAAGGAACGGGCAAGCGTTCCTCAAGATTGGGTCAAGCCTCGCCGCTCGGGCGGGCGGTCAGGCGGCCGGAAGCTCCAGGAGGAACGTGACTCCGACGCCATCGGGCGGACGCTCCGCCCACGCCCGACCGCCCATCGCCTCGGCGAGCGCACGGGCGATCGTGAGCCCGATCCCCGAGCCGCCAGTCGGTCGGCTCCGCGCCGGATCGACCCGATAGAACCGCTCGAAGACCGCCTCGAGCTGGTCCGAGGCGAGGCCGGGGCCGCGGTCGGTGACGGCGAGCCTCGCCCGGCCGCCGGGCAACGCCAAGGAGACGGTGATCGTGGAACCGTATGGGGCGTGCCGGATGGCGTTCGAGATGTAGTTGCCGAGGATCTGGGCGACGCGGTCACGGTCTGCGCGTGCCGGGGCCGGAGTGGACGGAACGTCGACGCGGAGTTCCCGCGCCGCGGCGAGCGGAGCGAACCGTTCGACGACCTCGCGGGCGACGGTCGCGATGTCGACGGCCTCGATGCGGAGCGGGAGTTGGCGGGCCTCGGCACGCCAGAGTTCCGAGAGATCCGTCACGAGCCGGGTGAGACGCCCAGTCTCCGCCCGCAGGAGCCGCCACGTCTCGGCGTTCGCCTCGATCACGCCGTCCTCGAGGCCCTCCAGGTAACCGTCGAGCGTCGTGAGTGGCGTCCGCAGCTCATGGGCCACGTCACCGACGAGCTGAAGACGCCGGCGCTCCGTGGCTTCAAGCGAACCCGCCATGTCGTTGAACGACGTGGCAAGCTCGCCGAGCTCCCCTGGCTCGTCCACGGGTACCCGCTCCGCGTAGTGACCGCCGGCGATGCGACGCGCAGCCGCCACCAGGGCGCTGATCGGGCGGGCGATCCGGGCCGCCACAGCGAGACTGACGACCGTGGCCGTGACGATCGCGATGACGCTCCCCGCGAGCAGCGCCTGGCGCATCGCGTCGGCGAAGGCGACCTGGGTCGCCTGACCCATCGCCTCGCCCATCGGGTCGCCGGGCATGTGTCCCATCGCCTCGGCGAAGTACCGAGGACCGACGAGGAGAACGGCCACCGCGACCGTCCCGAGCGACGCTGCGACGACCACGAGGAACGCGACGAGGAGGCGCGCCCGGAGGGATCGCGGCAGCATCACGACGCCTCGCGCAGGCGATACCCAACGCCGCGCACCGTCTCGATATACCGGGGCTGACCCGGATCATCGCCGAGTTTCTTGCGCAGGTTGCCGATGTGGACGTCGACGAGGTGGTCGTCGGCAATGAAGTCGGGGCCCCAGACGCGGTCGAGGAGTGCCTGCCGCCCGACGACAACGCCCGGATCGCGGGCAAGGACGGCGAGGAGGTCGAACTCGAGCGCCGTGAGATCGACGGGGGCCCCGTCCACCCGCACGACCCGTCTCGCGGCGTCGAGCTCAAGCCCCGCCGGGCCACCCGCCGCGGCTTCCGCCGGGCGATGGGGCCGCCGCAGGAGCGCCTTCACGCGGGCCACGAGCTCGCGGGGCGAAAATGGCTTCACGAGGTAGTCGTCGGCGCCGACCGTGAGGCCCATGATCCGGTCGATCTCCTCGCCCCGCGCCGTGAGCATGAGGACGTAGGCGTCTGAGAAGGTGCGGATTTGCCGGCAGACCTCGATCCCGTCAAGGCCGGGCAGCATGACGTCGAGGACCACAACGTCCGGTGCGGAGGCCCGAACTGCCTCGACGGCGGACGGGCCGTCCTTCGCCGACCCGACTACGTACCCTTCGCGCTCGAGATAGCCGCGAACGAGCTCGACGATGGGAGCCTCGTCGTCGACGACAAGGATGCGCGGCGACTGCATGGGCAGATGATGGCACGCGCCGTCGGGCTGGTATCCGTTCGGCCGTGAGAATGTATCGAGCTATTGTGAAACCGGGACACTCGAGTCTGTCGGTGCCAGATCGGCCAGCCGCGGGAGCCATCGAGATGTCGCCGAGGGCCGCGAGTGCGCGCCCGAGTGGTGGGTGGCCTCGGTCGCGATCACGGTCATTGAGGGCTTCTACATCGAGCTCCACCAGGATCAGTTCGCCGGGTCGCTCGCGGCGAACGACGCCTCCTTCTCCGCCGCCCATCCGATGACGGGCATCTTCCTCATGATCGTGTTGTCGCTCGCGCTGCTGGTCGTCGACTTCTACGGCGTCACGGGACGGGCGCGACGGATCGCGGTTGCGACAGGAGCGATTGGCCTGCTCGCCGCGGCGGCCGGGACCACGTTGTGGACCTTCGCCGACCCGTCGACCAGCGGGGCACCCTTTGCCCTGTACATCGGCGGCATCGCCATCTGCTACCTGACGGTTCTTGTCGCGAGCGTTGCAGTCCGCCCCGTCCAGACTCAAGCGGTCGATCGGACGACGACCTGAACCCGGGTTCGATCCTGGCCCATGGCGGGCGCCGTCGGGTGCCGGCCGACGGGCACTGCTCGCCCGCCCTGGCCGCACACCCGAAACGCGGCTCTGCAAGCTCGGAGCTGCGCCAGCCGGAGTAGGTGGAGACCCGGACGCTCACCGTGGGGCAGGCCGCCACCGCGGCGGCCTGGTATGGGGCGTAACTTGGCCAGTTATCGTGTCTAGCTGAGCACGAAACTGGAGAAGTGGAGCGGGAGACGGGGATCGACCCCGCGACATGCAGCTTGGAAGGCTGCCGCTCTGCCAGCTGAGCTACTCCCGCCCGGTTTGGCGCCGTCCGCGTCGAGGTGCGCCAGAACCGTACCACGACACCGGACGTCCGAGGCGTGGGCTACGGCGCGGGCGTGTGA